>CAKKSD010000069.1 GCA_919902995.1 Thermodesulfovibrionia bacterium | reverse complement strand
TTGGTTGATTTTTACTATACCAAAAGAGTTACCTAATTAGTGAGCATGAACAACAGCGACCATTTAAGTTTGATCCATAAAGAAGGATGGCCTAACAATTCACTCCAGCGGATGGCTTACAGCCACCGCTGACCTAGATCGTTATATATGATCGGCCTGGAGGAACAAGTCTGAATGCAGGACAGCATTCTTGAAAAACTTACTATCGAACTGAACAATGGAATCCATACAGAGGCTCAAACTGTCTATCTCCTCGTTCAAATTCGAAAGTTAATGGAACATAATAGTAATAAGGCATACGATACTCTAAAGATGTTCTGCGACTGGGCGTTGCATATTGAGTTATCTAAAAACAAACAAATAATAAAGCTACTGGAAGAATTTGATGAAGCAATCGGACGGGGCGATAAAGGCTATGGTCCAATTAATTATGACTATCTATCCTTAAAAAAATTCAAGGAAGCCTTGAAGAATTTTCTGACAGATTTTAACTTGCCGAAAGGTATATTATCAAATGGACATTGGTCAACATTTATTCGGTTATATGCGAAAGTTGTGAGTGATTGCCCAGTTACTAAGAAGGATTATCCATTCAAGTTTATTGAAGAAATTAGCATAAGCGATTGGCACCCAGATAATGCACCAGCAGAGTATTTCAAAATAAGAGAAGGATTCTATTTGCAATGGAGAGTTGTTAAAAAAGATGGGACTCAAATTCATTGGGAAGTACTGGGTGAACATGTTTAGTCAGTAGGCCGCCATCAAAGAACAATAACCTGTCGTTCCACGCCGACCGCTTCGCGGCGTGCGTGTGAACTCATTGTTAACCATAAATAAAATAAGAGGAATAGGCCAGGATCATATAGTGAATTCCCACGAATTCATCCGTGCCTTGCAAGAGATGGTCGAACCACCGATAAATACAATCGCATGGATATCGAATATCTCAACAGGGGCACCTAAGTCATTAAAATCGAGGTTGAATTCTTATTTCCTGAGTTATCTTTCAGGTGCTGGTCTCGATATAGGTAGGGGAGGCTTTAGCCTCCCTATATATTGGGCGTAAATTTTATTTGCGAGGCAGGAAATTCCAGACAGCCGGCACGCTCGGGGAGCGAGCTCTACAAATACCTTTTATGGGCGACTAAAGTCGCCCCTACCCATTATTAATTCTAACCTATTTAAATTCTATGGCCCCTTTGGTGGCAGTGGTATAAGTATTCCTACTGTGCGATTGTCTTCTGTAAAATATTTCTTCACCACTCTCTGTAAATCATCTTTAGTAACCTTCCTTATACCCTCAAGATACTTATCCTTGAGCCTCCAGTCACCCACTGTCTCATACTTGCCAAGAAGCATTCCCTGATAAAAGACAGAGTCCTGGCTCATAACAAAGGATGCCTCGAGCTGGTTCTTTGCCTTCTCGATTTCCCTCTCTGTAACAGGTTCGTTCTTCAGTTTTTCTATCTCTTCGTAAAGGGCTGACTCGACCTCTTCGACCTTCTTCCCTGTTGCAACAGAGGCATAGAAATAAAATAGATGGGGGTCTTTAGAGATACCTTCATAATCACCTCCTGCATAGAGGGCTATCTGTTTCTTATAGACGAGGCTCTGATAGAGCCTTGAACTCTTTCCACCCGAGAGAATAACGGACAATACCTCGAGGGGATAACTATCGGGGTCTTTGAAATTCGGGACATGATACGCCATAGCAATATAAGGAAGCTGTGCCTCCTTCTTTACAACAACCCTCCTCTCCCCTCTCTGCGAAGGCTCAACCAAATTATTCTCAGAAGGGGCAGTGCCTTTCGGGATGGTTCCGAATGAACCACCTATTTTCTTTAGCAACTTATCTGTATCGAAATCTCCGACAACGACTATCGTGGCGTTATTCGGGGCATAATAAGTCCTGTAGTAGTTATAGAGGTCATCCCTGTTGATGGATTGTATATCCGCCATCCATCCTATTACAGGCCACCTGTAGGGATGCGCCTTAAATGCAGCAGCCATAAGTTCCTCATGCACAGCGCTCTGGGGGTCATCCTCATACCTCATCCTCCTCTCCTCTGCAACTACATTCCTCTCTGAAAGTACCTCTTTCGGTTCAACCAATAGATTTACCATCCTGTCTGATTCGAGTTCGAGGGATATATCTATCCTGTCCGATGCAAAATTCTGGAAATAGGCGGTATAGTCCTTTGAAGTAAAGGCATTATCATTCCCCCCATTTTTCTGTACTGTCTTTGAAAATTGCTGGGGACCATATTTTTTTGTCCCTTTAAACATCATATGTTCAAGGAGATGGGATACTCCTGTCTTCCCCACAGGCTCATTCCTCGAACCCACCTTATACCATATCTGAAAGGTAACAACAGGTGCTTTATGATTTTCCAAGGTTAGGATCTTGAGACCATTCTGAAGGATGGTTTCCTTGACCTCACTGGCTGTGGCAAAGAGGGTGAACAGTGAACAGTGAACAGTGAACAGTATAAGAAGGGAAATTATTTTCTTTGCCATGCCTTTTCTATCCTCGGAAATAGTTGCTCACCTTTTGTGATATTTATTTTATATTCAGGTCTCCAGTTAAAATTAAAAAAAGTGACCGTGTTAGGATCTTCTTTATGTTTGATCCAGTGTTGACTGATTTCTTTCTCAAGTGATCTGTTATCTTTTTTGAGGCCGAGATTTTTCCATATTTCCTCAGCAGTCTTGGGCATAAAAGGGTATAGAGAAACCG
The DNA here is from genome assembly GCA_919902995.1 of Thermodesulfovibrionia bacterium. Taxonomy (GTDB): domain Bacteria; phylum Nitrospirota; class Thermodesulfovibrionia; order JACRGW01; family JACRGW01; genus JACRGW01. The sequence continues at coordinate 12,176 of CAKKSD010000069.1, read as the reverse complement.
GTAGAAGCCTGAGTAAATTCCAGATCTTAAACATGACACTTTTAAGTGCTCTGCTGTCTGTTTTTTCGAGTTTCCATGGTTCGGTACTGGCAATAAGTCTGTTTTGGTCATTGATGAAAATCCACACACTTTCAAGTATAAGATTGAACGAGAGATTTGCCCAGTATTTTTTTACATCACCGAATACATTCATCACAAAATACATAAAATTCCTTTGGTCTTCATTTGAAAACTGAAAAGAAACATCTGTGTCAATTATTCCATCAAAATATTTTTCAGCCATGGTGAGAAACCTGTTTAAGAGATTTCCGAGGTCATTTGCGAGGTCTGTATTTACCCTTTTGATAAGTGCCTCTTCTGAGAAATCTCCATCAAGCCCGAAAGGGACTTCTCTGAAAAGGAAATATCTGAGCGCATCCGTTCCATATCTATCAATTATCTCATTAGGGTCTATCACATTACCCAGGGATTTAGACATTTTCCTGCCTTCTCTTGTCCACCATCCGTGGGCAAAGATGTTTTTAGGGAGTGGTAGGTCAAGGGCCTGCAGCATGGTAGACCAATAAACAGAATGGGTCGTGAGAATGTCCTTACCTATAATATGGTGATCGGCAGGCCACCAGTCTGAGTTCGGAGTTCGGTCTACGACCCATGGGAGTTCGGAGTTCAGAGAGAGATATTTTGTGGCTGAGTAGTAATTCAACAGTGCGTCGAACCAGACATAGGTGACATAGTCTTCATCAAATGGTAGCGGGATTCCCCATTCGAGTCGTTTTTTCGGTCTTGATATACAGAGGTCACCAAGGGTCTGGTTTTCGAGAAATCCAAGCACCTCATTCTTGCGGCTTTCCGGCATTATATAACCAGGATTTTTTTTAATATGGTCTATAAGCCAGCCCTGATATTCGGACATCCGGAAAAAATAATTATCTTCTGAGATATGCTCTACAGATCTCCCGCAGTCAGGGCATTTACCATTAATTATCTCCTTCTCTGTCCAGAACCTCTCATCAGGTGTGCAGTACCATCCCGAGTATGACCTTTTCACAATTTTACCTTTTTCATATAGTCTCTGAAGGAGTTCCTTGACTATCTTCTTATGGTCTTCGTCTGTTGTCCTGATAAAGTTCTCATTCGATATATCGAGCCTCTTCCAGAGTTTTTTGAAATTCTCTACCATGATATCGGCATGTTCTTTTGGGGATCTATTTTTTTCTTCTGCTGCCTTCTGAACCTTCTGGCCATGCTCATCAGTCCCTGTGAGGAAAAAGACTTCATCACCGAGGGTCCTGTGATATCTCGCTAAGACATCAGCCGCAATGGTGGTGTAGGCATGACCAATATGGGGTACATCGTTCACATAATAGATCGGGGTAGTAATATAGAACCTATCTTTTCTCATTTCTGTGGAGAACTGTTCCCCTCACCCTTAACATTTGGAGATGAAGACCCTGCCGAATCCCTTCTTCTCCTCCTCCTCTTTCTTTTCCTCATTCTCTTCTCAGGGTAGACCTTAGAAATTTCCCCTCCTTTTTTGTCTCTCTCTCCTGTAGGATTTAAAGGAGGAGGTTTAACAGTCTCCTTTTTGGGTGAGACCTCAATCGGCACTTTTGTCTGAATATTCACAGTGGAAGATACTTCTTTATTATTTATTGACGAAGGGGTCTCTGTAACCTGATCGAGGTCTGTTGGATAGGGCTTTTCTATATTTCTAAGTTCATTCGTATCCTTCTTGATTTCATCGTATATCTCATATTCGAATACAAGACAGCACATAAGCCTTCCGCAGACACCTGAGATCTTGGCTGGATTCAGAGCGAGTTCCTGCTTTTTAGCCATCCTGATAGAGACAGGTTCAAAATCCTTAATAAAGGTCTCACAGCAGAGCGTCCTGCCACAACATCCAAATCCACCTATCAGTCTTGCCTCGTCCCTTACTCCAATCTGTTTCATCTCGATCCTTATCCTGAATTTGGCTGCAAGTTCCTTCACTAATTCCCTGAAATCCACCCTCCCTTCGGATGTAAAATAGAAAACCGCCTTGCTCCCATCAAGGGAGAGTTCGGTCTCTATAAGACGCATAGGAAGATTCATCTCTTTGATTTTTGCACGGCAGAATTCATAGGCCTCCTTCCTGAGTCCTTCATTCTCTTTAACCTTCTCTACATCCTCTTTCGAGGCCTTCCTGATAATCTTCCTGATCTGCTGTGTCACATCAATTTCGTATGACTCCCTCACTACCTTGCCGATGACAGGTCCTCTTTCTGTGTCGACAACGACCATATCTCCTGCCTTAAGCTCTAAGCCACTGGGGTCAAAATCATATATTTTACCTGTATCTTTTAACCTTATCCCTACTACATTTTGCATACTTATCTCCAACCCTTAACCCCAATATTCTTCAATTTTCAACAAGGGTCTCGACTAATCTTATCATCATAACGTCCAAGGCCAGATGTTTATTAGCCCTCAGTTTTATAAACTTCGCTGTCTCATAGATAACCCTAAATGAGTCCTGTAGTTGATTCAAGGATAACCTCTCAGAAATATCCTTAATTTCTTTCTTCTTGTCCTGATTAATAAGAAGATCGTAATTTCCTGTTACCTTAAAGACAACAATGTCCCTGAACCATATCTCTCCCCAGTCGAAGACCTCTCCTAACCTCTCCTCTTCACCTTTAGCTATCCCTTCTGTTAGAGGAGAGATATTAAAAAAGGGCTCCTTTACAGAATTGAAGAGGGTCAGAAAATTATCCCTTCCCTCAAGCGTCATTACCTCTTCTCTTCGTAGAGCCCTTCCTATCCTTCCATCTGAAAGTGATGCTGCAAGGTATGCCTCATCTTTTTTTAAACCTCTTGAAATAAGGAAACCCTCAATAACTTCCTTTCTCAGGAGTCCAAAGGGAATCCGCTGACATCTCGAAAGTATGGTTTCTGGAAGGAGGGACGGGACAGAACTTATCAGTATTATTATGGTTCCCTCCGTTGGTTCTTCCAGGGTCTTAAGGAGAGCATTAGCAGAAGAGATGTTCATCGTATGTGCGTTATCTATTATCATGACCTTCCTTCTGCCCCTTAATGCCCTGAGGGAAAATCTTTCCTGGGCCATTCTAATCTGCTCGATCTTTATCTCATCACTCTCCTTTTTTTTATTCCCTTCCTTTTTCTGATCTATCTCCTTTTTCCGATCGCTTTCTGGCTTTATAACTAAGACGTCTGGATGTATCCCTTTATCGATCTCAATACAGGAGGAACAATTATCGCAGGAATCTATCTCTTCATCCCCATAGAGACCATGCTCGAGGAAATCCCCCTTTTTCTCACAGTTCAGTGCCTTGGCTAAATTAATCGCCGTAAAGGCCTTCCCTATACCTTCCTCTCCGACAAAGAGATAGGCATGGGAAAGACGATCAGCCCTCAAAGACTTCTTTAGTATCTCTATTGGTCTATCCTGACCAAGGACATCCTTTAATGCCACTGGAATCTCTCCTTCACTATCTCAATAATTTTCTTATGGATGTCCTCTACAGGAAGATCTGCACCTATCACCTTTATTCTATCAGGCTCCTCCTCAGCAAGCCTCAGAAAACCCTCTCTCACCCTTTTATGAAAAGAGAGTCCCTCCCGCTCTATCCTCCCTTCCTTAAGGGAATTGTTCTCCTCCATCCTCTTCTTTGCCCTGAAAAGTCCCTTCTCAGGGTTGATATCGAGGAGTATAGTCAAGGAAGGTTTAAGTCCTTCTGTAGCGAAGATATCGAGTTTCCCTATTATCTCGAGACTGAGCGCACGGCCATATCCCTGATAGGCAATCGTGGAATCAGAGAATCTATCACAGAGGACTATCCTCCCCTCTCTAATAGCAGGAAGGATCACCTCTTTTATATGCTGCGCCCTGTTTGCCCCATAGAGCATAAGCTCTGTCATAGACCCTATCTCCTTATTCTTCGGATCTAAAAGGATCTTTCTTATCATAGCCCCTATTTTTGTACCCCCTGGCTCCTGAGTCTTTACAACCTGAAGACCCTCTGCCTCAAGTGCGCTCGCAAGGAGATCGATCTGGGTAGTCTTACCTGAGCCTTCAACACCCTCGAATGTAATGAATATGCCTTTCATATATCATTTTAAAATTACCATTTAGCATTGCAAATTTTAAATTTAAAATGCTAATTGCTAATTTTGCATTAAATGTTTCATCTCAGGTTCTTCGCTACTCCTTTCAGGAGTTCAAAGACACGTTTTGCATCATCAATTTCCATAGCACCTGTTCCACAACTCGGAGTTATAAGGCACTGCTCCCTAAGTCTTTTCTCATCAATACCTATGTCTCTGAGAATCTTAAAGTCTTTTTCTAACCTTTCTTTAAGACCTATTTCTGTTTCATGTCGTATATCCTCACCTGTCGGTATTATCCCCCAGGCCAGGTACCCTCCTCTATTTATGAAACCCTTTATCTCCTCTGGATAAATGGTGAGGGAATTAAAGAAGTGGTAGGCATCAAAGCTGAGGATATCGATTCCGGTTGAAGTAACCAAAGACCAGTCTGTGTTACCACAGCAATGTATGCCTGATAGGGAATTTCCTGAATGAATAGCATCGATAATCTCATCCAGAGCCTTCACCACATCCTTTTTCTCTATACCAAGATAGGCAGAGGAACCCACAGCCGAAAGGATAGGCTCGTCAATAAATATGATTACCTTTTCCACAAAACCCTCGAGTTCTTTTATCTGATAGAGTGCCTTCATAGAAATAAGTTTTATGGCTATATCCCTCAGTTCATCATCATAATAGATCGGTCTCCTATTCTGGTCTGCAAGCCCAAGGGAAAAGGTTATGGGTCCTGTAACCTGTCCTTTGATATATCTATACCTCTTAGAGCCATCCTCTCTGAGTTTCCTTAAAAATTCATGGAACCCGATTGAAAAATCTTCGGAGATCGAAAACTTATCAGGGTTTCCTTCAAGAAATGCCTCATAGAACTTATAGACACCGTTAGCCCTCTCTTCGCTCACATCTATCCATATTCTTTCCCTTTCCTGATCCAATCTGATACAGGGCATCCCTTCTGAGAATTGCGGGACCATCTGCTCTTTAAAGTCCCTTTTAGGGAGCTGTGGCCAGAAGGGTATATCTGTGCTATCAAGGATTATGCGAAGGGCCTCACCTGCATCTTTTATAGGCAGACTACCGATGCCGGTAGTTTTACAATCGAATGATTTCACAGTGATTTACTATAACCCAATTTAGCCAAAACTTTCAATGTTTTTTCTTGACTTCTGCGATTGTCTGGGGTTATATTACAAGGTTTTCAGATAGGATATTATATAGTAAGGAGGAACCATGTCTATCACCTATCAACCCCATAAGAGAAAGAGAAAGAGGACCCACGGATTCCTTGAAAGAATGAGCAGTAAAGGAGGTAGAAGGGTCATCAAAAGGAGACGGGCAAAGGGGAGAAAAAGATTAACCGTATAACTCCAGATTCGAGGATACGGAAAGGCTATGAGTTTAAAGACATCTATAAGATCGGTAATTCCTTCAGTAGTGATTGTCTTGTCCTTTTTGTAAAAAAGAACAACCTTAATTACCCCCGTTTTGGATTAAGTGTAGGGAAGAAGATAGGAGGGGCTGTCAAAAGAAACAGGGTAAAAAGGCGTTTGCGTGAGATTATGAGAGAACTCCTCAGGTCTATACAAGGAGGATTTGATCTCGTCTTTGTGGCGAGGAAGGGTACAGAAGATATGAATTTTAATGACCTCAAGGACAGGGCAAAGGAATTAATCCTCAGGGCTACGAATAAAAGATCTCTGAAAATATCATTGGATAAATAAATGTTGAAGACTGTCTTAATCTTTCTGATTAAAATATACAGGAACTTTATATCCCCTGTTTTACCGCAGTCATGCCGGTTTACACCAACCTGCTCCTGTTATATGATGGAGGCGATCGAAAGATATGACATCTTTAAGGGAACATTACTTGGATTGAGAAGGATTCTTAAATGCCACCCCTTTCATCCTGGAGGCTATGATCCTGTTCCTTCATATGGAAATGATGAATCCGAAATTCAAAAATCAAAACCTATTATGACAACCGGTCAGGATTAAGGAGATCATTAATGGATAAACGGACATTATTGGCGATAGTCCTTGCACTTATAGTTCTTGTACTATATCAATATCTGATACCTTCACCAAAGCCTCCAAAGATGGAGGAGCAGAAGGTAGAAAAGGATATTCCACAGGCTACTAAGACTAAGGAAGAAAAAGAAAAGACACCTCCCAAAGCGAAGAGACCCCTTCCTGCAGAAGTAATAGAAGAAAAATTAATACATATTGATACCGAACTTTACAGAGCTATCCTTACCAATAAAGGGGCTGTCATTAAGAGTCTGGCGCTTAAGAGATATACCGATAAGGACAAAATTCCTGTCCAGCTCTTACTGACCAAAGAACCATCTATCCTGCCCCTTTCTATTCTTCCAACAGGAGACTCTCAAGAAATTAATAAAGGTGTTCTGAAAGGTACCTATAAAGTAGATACCGCAAAGGTTATCCTGGGCAAAGACCGTGGAAAGGAGACGGTCACTTTCTTTTATCAGGACTCATCAGGAGCCTCTGTCAAGAAGACCCTGACCTTTTACAGTAATGACTACAGAATAGATTTGAAAATTTTGACAGAAGGGATTACTGGAGGTTATACCCTCTCCATGGGACAGGATTTTGGGATCTTTGAGCCAAAAGAGGGATACGGTCATGTAGGACCTGTAAGCAGGATCGATGGAAATAACATAACGAGTAACCGTGATAAGATCAAAGAACCACTAAACTACAAGGGGAATATAGCATGGACAGCACTGGAGGATAAGTATTTTACTGCTGCCCTTGCTCCTGTTTCGAAGGTTGATGGGGTAGTTGTAAATAAGATAGGTGATTCTGTCACCACAGGTCTTACTGTTATGTCTCAGGATGGAGAATTTATACTATATGCAGGTCCTAAAGAATATGATAGGCTTAAGACACTCAAGGTCGGTTTAGAGGAAATAATAGATTATGGTTGGTTTCCTCTTGGCAGAACCGGCAATAAACTCCTCGCCCTACCATTTTTCAGACTCCTTAAATTATTCTATGGTTTTCTGAACAATTATGGCCTTGCCATTATACTTCTCACAATGTTAGTACGGATTGTTTTTATCCCCTTAACAAATAAGAGCCAGAAATCTATGAAGGCAATGCAGGCCCTTGCACCGAAGATAAATGAGTTAAGGGAAAAGTATAAGAAAGATCCACAACGGATGAACAAGGAAATAATGGGACTTTACAAAAAGCATAAGGTAAATCCGATGGGTGGATGCCTTCCGATGCTTCTACAACTTCCTATCTTTATCGCCCTTTATAATGTCCTTATGTATGCTATAGAACTTAGAGGTGCGCCCTTTTATTTATGGATAAGGGATCTCTCTTCAAAGGACCCCTTTTATGTATTCCCTATAGTAATGGGGATAAGTATGTTTATTCAGCAAAAGATGACTCCAACATCTGCTGATCCCATGCAATCAAAGATAATGATGTTCCTCCCTGTTATCTTCACCTTCATGTTTCTGAATCTCCCTTCAGGCCTTGTCCTCTACTGGCTTGTGAACAATATCCTGAGCATCGCACAGCAGTATTATATAAACAAAAAACTTGCATAAGTTTTATCTACAATGGGCAGGGCGTGATAATTAACAACTGCATAATTTTTCTTCCTTCAAGGTACTATAACCCTCTTTTATTAGAAATATCACAATAACTAATCCAACAATAGGATCCGCTTGCCATAACCCATATAAATAATTCAACCCTAATCCAATTAACAAAGCAACGGACAAAAATACACAGGTAAGTGTTTGTTTAGAGTCTGCTACTAAGCTCCTGCTATTTATCGATTTTCCAGTTTGGTATTTCATATAAAATAAAACTGGCATCACTATTATTGAAACTATAGCAATGATTATTCCTAAAAGACTTGGATCAGGAATTTCATGAAAGTACAATTTTTTGACAGATTCATATAAAACATACGCACCCAGTATAAAGAAACTATAAGCAACGAATCTTATCGCTTTTTTCTCAACTTTTTCCTCTTCCTCCTCTGATATTTTCCCGTGTTTTCTAAATCTCCAAATCATTATACTTCCAGACGAGGATTCAACAAAACTATCTAGACCAAATCCAATTAAGGCTATGCTACCAGCTAATAATCCCGCAAAGATTGATACTATTCCCTCTAAAACATTGTATCCTACTGTGAAGTATGACAAAGAGAGTGCTTTTTTATGAAGTCTTAAATCCATAACCTTTTATACAATGGTCACCCCGGTTGCATGGCAGGAGTATAGCAAGGCATTAATGGGCTGTCAAGGATTTGTACCCCTCACCTCAATCCTTCCAAGAGGAGAGGGGGGAAGGCGTGCTGTCTAAAAGGTGTCATTGCGAGGAATCCCGATTTATTGGGACGACGAAGCAATCTCATAATATACTGCGAAAAATAAGGAGATTGCCACGTTCCCTGTTGGTCGCTCGCAATGACAAAAAAGGAGCTTCCATAGGGAATAATAATCAAATTGCAGTATATATCCCTAATGGGATAAAATAACACTATGTCTCTCGATGACACCATAGCAGCCATATCAACCCCGATTGGGGAAGGGGGTATAGGAATTGTGAGGCTTAGCGGTAAGGATGCCTTAACGATTGCAAGTAAAATCTTCAGGCCTTCCAGACCCATGACTCATAACTCAAGACTCAAGACTCATACCATCCACTATGGTCACATCGTTGATCCTGAGAGCGACGATATAATAGACGAGGTTCTCCTCACATTCATGAAGGCTCCTGCTACTTATACCAGAGAGGATATTGTTGAGATAAACTGCCATGGCGGGATTGTACCTCTAAAGAATGTCCTTGAACTCTGCCTTAAGGAAGGGGCAAGGTTGGCAGACCCGGGGGAGTTTACAAAGAGGGCGTTCTTGAACGGAAGGATAGATCTAACACAGGCAGAAGCAGTAATAGATATAATCAGGGCTAAGACTGACAGGAGCCTCAAAGCTGCGATGGATCAATTAAGGGGTTCTTTATCTTTGAGACTTAACCAGATAAGAGATAAACTGATAAACCTTACAGCTTATATTGAGGCACATATAGATTTCCCTGACGAAGAAATCGATATTCCCTCCAGGGAATGGGTAGAGGCAGAAATAACAGGAATTATTATAGAGATAAAAGATCTAATCAAATCTTTTGATAAAGGAAAGGTTTTGAGAGAAGGGATTTCGACTGCCATCATCGGGAGGCCTAATGTAGGAAAGTCCTCCCTACTTAATGCCCTTCTTATGGAGGACAGGGCGATAGTAACCGAAATTCCAGGAACCACAAGGGACATAATAGAAGAGTTTGTTAATATAGATGGCATAGCCCTTAAGATCGTGGATACAGCAGGTATCAGGGAGGCGAAGGATCTTGTGGAAGAAGAGGGTGTGAGAAGAAGCCTGAGGGCGATTGATGGGGCAGATCTTGTTCTCCTTGTTATTGATACAAGTGAAGATCTAAAGGAGGAGGATAGAACCCTTCTTGAAAAAGTGAAGGACAAAAAGGGGATAATCGTACTTAACAAGATCGACCTCCCTCAGAAAATAAAAGAGAATGGTCTCTCGAAGATAATCGGGGAAAAGCCTTTAGTCAGGATCTCAGCTATCAAGGGATCAGGTCTCAAGGAACTAAGACAGACTATTGCTAATCTAATCTTCGAGGGGAGGGTAGTTTCTCCGGAAGGAGCAATAGTCACCAAACTGAGACACAGAAAGGCTCTCCTCGATGCGAAAGAAGATCTTGAAAATTTCAGGAATTCCCTTATGGAAGATCAATCATCGGAATTCCTTGCACTCGATCTAAGAGAGGCCCTTGATCACATTGGGGAGATCGTTGGAATTGTCACCACAGAGGATATCCTCGACAGGATATTCTCGGAGTTCTGCATAGGGAAATAATCCTCAGTAGGCTCTATGGGGTTTGAGAGGTCCCTTCATTCTCATTTCTTTAGGAACCTTAAATAGTGAAGGATCAATCATTCCGGTCTTTATATTCTTATACTCTACTTTAATCTTACTCCCATAACTCGTAACAGTCTCTGCCTTGAGAGGTATCTTAAGTTCTCTATCCTCCCAGATTATACTCTTCTGCATCCCCCCTTCATACTTAACCTTTATCTCATGGACCGTGCATTGCCTTCCTTCGACTGTTTCCTCCTTTAGTCTCTCCCTTTCTATTTTGACAGCCGGTCCGATATATTTAAACTGGTACCACTGTCCGTATGGGATCCTCCCTTCCCTTTCTGCTCTGAGGATATCAGGGATATAGTAGATCTCGCCGTAAAGTTCGTTCTGTTTGTCTATAAAGTATATCCTTCCTTCATCGTAATCTGCTATCGTAATCTTCCCTCTGTCAGCTCCTGTCCCTTCATACCTGCTCTTATTTCCCTCAATATATATCTTACCCTTTATCCTCTCACCATTCCTCTCTGTGAACAGGGTTGTTACAACATCCGCCTCCATTCCACCGAAAGCAAGATTAGAGAAGAAAGGAAGGATAGCAAAGGTGAAGAGAATATAAGAAAATTTATAAAGCATCATTTTATAACCTCCTTATTAAAAGAGATTGCGTTGCTATCGGCTCGCAATGACAGAACGTCATTCCGAGTGAAGCGAGGAATCTCATCTTTAGATTAAATGAATGATTATATCTTTTACTATACCGTAATTTTTAATCCTTGACAAGGTTTCTGGGGTGTTGTTAAATAATTGATGTGGGGCTGTCTACGACCCGTCTATGACTCATAGAGTAGGGTAGCTCAGTTGGCCTATGGCTCGGCCTATGGCCCGTTGGGTCAACGACCCATAGGGAGCCAACGGCTCATAGAGGAGAGCGCTTGGATGTTCTTTGTATATTTTTTGAAAAGCAGAAAAGACGGCACTTTCTATATAGGCCAGACGAATAATATTGAAAACAGGATAGGAAGGCATAATAAAGGTTTAATAAAATCGACTAAGAATCATGTACCTTTTGACCTTATCTACATTGAGAACCATAATACAAGACGTGAAGCAATGCTTCGGGAGAAGTATTTAAAATCTATTGTAGGTGTTAAAGAAAAAAGGACTATTATAGAAAGTATCCAGTTGGGGCTGTAGCTCAGTTGGGAGAGCGCTTGAATGGCATTCAAGAGGTCGTCGGTTCGATCCCGTCCAGCTCCACCATAAAAAATGAAAATAGATTTTAAGTATTATTTACTTGATTTATTATTTATGGATTTTTCCAGAGAGTCAATAAATTCCTTTAATCTCGATCTACCTTCTTTACTCATCTCTACAAATTCGATTCCAGTATTATAGGATTTAGGAATCTTATTGGCTATTTCTGAGCAAAAGGCAACCCTACCTCGACATTCTACCAAGCCTTTATTTTCTGGAAAGATTACCTCCATCTGGAATTTACTGTCAACCTTCATCGCATGATCTGTCTCTATAAGCATTCCGCCTAAACTCAAGTTTATTACATTATAACTTGTATAATAATCCGGTATACTACTACTTACTGGTTTAATAATTTTAACCCTTGTACCTCTTAATCTTGGCTTGATAGTTTCTATAACAGTAATCGCCTCGATGAAATCAATAAGTTCATCCCCCTTCTCTGCTAAAACATCCTTAAATTCTAAGCCCACCTCATATATAGGAATGGTTTCACCTTTTTCGTCCTTCTCTGAATCAACTAATTTTTCCCAAACAACAACACCCTTTAATGAAAAAACCTTATCTTTATATTCAACTTTAAGCGTATATTCACTTCCAATATTCAGCTTTTTATGTAAACTAATAGAAGCACCACCCAGGCTAATTGTGAGTAAATTAACATCCGTTGCATAAAGCATCTTGCCATGGATATCCATCCCCAAAACCATGATCCTTTTATGTTTTCTCTTCTCTTCCATATCTATTCAGTGACTCAGTTCTGACTTTATTCCCTGTAGATTTCATATTAACATATCAGAATTATTCAAAAAATCAAGTATAAAAAAGAAGTTGTCAAGCCAATTTAGAAATGTCCTATTCTTACCAAAATAGAAATGTCCGGTTT
>CAKKSD010000068.1 GCA_919902995.1 Thermodesulfovibrionia bacterium | reverse complement strand
TCGAGGATATGATCTCTACAGGCCCTTCGGTAGTTCTCGAGACACTCTATAAACTGACACTGAAGGGATTCAAGATAAAAGAAGTTCCAATAAGATTTGTTGACAGGAGGCTCGGCAGTACAAAGCTTGATATTATTACACTGCTTGAGACCATGGTGATGGTCTTGAAGTTAAGGAAGTGGAAGAAGCTGGGAAGAATAAATTAGGCATAATGAGCCTTTGTAAAAACTTCTTAGACGATGCAATTTGTCATGCTGAATTTATTTCAGCATCTAATTAAAAAAGCTGATAGCTGTCAGCTTACAGCTAAAAATGAGACCCTGAAACAAGTTCAGGGCGACATTCTAAGGGTTTTTAGATAAGTTATAATTCAGAGAATAATAACTTGAAAATAAATAGCAACATAAGAAAAATATTCCTCCTTGGACTTTTTTTGAGATTCCTCTTTATGCCCTTTGCCGGGTTTCTTCAGGATATAGGGAATATAAACTATATATCCCATGTATTCGCTACAGGACATTTCGATATATATAGATATGTCGTAGATAGACTAACTAAGGGTCCTCTTGTTTTGGCCGTCCCGATATATACATTGATGGATGTATGGGCCTATTTTCCTCTCAGTTATATCATCCTCGGTGCCTTCAACTGGGTTGCTACTCTTTTTCTTCCCGAACTTAACTGGGAGAAGTGGTTTGAAAGCGATTATGTCTACAGGGCGATGTTCTTTGCGAAGGTCCCCTACCTTGTCTTTGATATAGCTACAGGGTGGTTGCTATACGGATATTTCAAAGAAAGAGATGCTACCTCATCTGCTCAGAGTGAATGGGCACCCTTAGCCTTCAAACTCTGGTGGCTTAACCCTGTTGTGATATTCACAAGCTATATCTTTGCACATTTCGATGTGATGATTGCGTTTTTTACCTTCTTTGCTGTATTTGCAGCAACAAAACACAAAAGATTTTATTCAGGGGCTCTACTGCTCGGGCTCGGCGGACTGATTAAGTCGGTTTCGATGTTCATACTCCCCTTCCTTGCCTTTTCTCCTGAGGTAAAGGGCTGGAAAAAGATTGCAACCCTTATTATAGGTGTTGGTGTGCTTATTCTTGGCATCCTCCCATTTGTCAGTTATGAGCCATTCAGAAGCCAGATCCTTTTTACACCACACATAGAGAGGATGTTTGCACTGAACTTTACCCCCTGGGGTTCAAGGGATACAACACTTATTTTCGTTGTACTCTGCTCATTACTCTTTTTCTGGTATACAGCGAGTGGTGAGACGAAAAAGATGAACCTTGTTGAGGCGAGCTTCATCCTCTATGCAATGACCTTTGTGATAATAAATTTCCATCCGCAGTACTTTATCTGGTTTATCCCCTTTACCATTATTGTAGCCATCGAGAGGGGTTACACACATATCCTCAAATATCTCTACCTCTTCTTTTTCCTTACAATAATACAATGGAAGTTTGAATGGGTATATTTCGAGTTAATGGCACCTGTACTCACCTGGGCACAGAGGTCTGTATTCGACATGATCGGTCTCTTATATAAGAGTCAGCAGTTTGTGAATATTTCGAGAAGCGTCCTGAGCGGTATTCTTATATTTCTTATCATAGTTACCCTTATGAGAAAGACATCGGCTTATATAAATAATCCTGTAAAGACAGGTCTGGGATTCAGGTCAAAACTTATTTTTGTACTATCATTGATCGGGGCTACAGCTATTATATTTTTCCCGTTTAATGTCAGGTCTGAGAAGGTAGTACAAAACTCCTTTGATACAGTAGCGGGTCTGGACAGCAGGCCTGTTATGCAGACATTCGTGGCAGAGGGGAAAGAGATTCGGAAGATCCTGATTGATACAAGAATGGTAGATATCCCCTCTGAGAAAAGATATGATATAGATGTAGAGATACTTGATGGGAGCGGCAATGTTATTGCGAAGAGTATAATAAATACCAGAGACCTGAGCGGTGACAAATGGATATCTGTCCCATTTAAGGGGCTTCATGTAGAGAAGGGAGGAAGATATGCAATAAAGGTCTCTGCCTCTGTCCCTGTAAAGGAACATTCCCTTTTTATCAAATACAGCAGTAAAAATGTCTATCCTGGAGGGGAAATGTTCTCCAATGGAGAGCGTACTGGTGGTGACCTTGCCTTCAGGGTAGTTGATCAGAATCGGATGAAGGTATCAAATGAGTTTTATCCAAGGCTTTTGAAGGATAAACCATTTATCATTGTTTATAGTATCATAATGGCGGGGATGTTTGTGGCAATCTTGAAATGAGGGACTGTATAGTTTAAGGATTAAGCAATGTAAACGTTTAACTTAATAATTCCCTGTGGTCTTGCCACGGAGTTACAACTAAGATGTCATTCCCGCAGTCTTTAAGCGGGAATCCAGAAATTAAAAAGACCTGGATTCCGGATCGAGTCCGGAATGACAACATAAGTTTCTGTATTTGTATTCAAATACCATACGGTCTCTGCCGCAGGGTAGTTCATTCATTTGAAAAGAGGTAATAAATGGTAAAAGAGATTAAAGAGGAGGGACTTGAATATATATATTATGAAGGTGAACTATACTGTGTAATTCTTAGAGATAACTACAGAAGCGATTCCATCGCCTTTTTTACCCCGAACAGTTTCTCCCAGCAGCTCGGTTTCCTGCCGCATAAAAAGGGCGATATAATTAAACCGCACAGACACCAGATAAGCAAGAGAGAAATACTATACACACAGGAAGTCCTTTATGTGAAAAAAGGAAAGGTGAAGGTTAATTTTTATAACAAGGATCACGAATACGCGGGGTCGGAAGAGATATGCGGAGGGGATATTATTCTGCTTTGCGGAGGGGGGCATGGTTTTGAATTCCTTGAAGATACCATAATGGTAGAGGTTAAACAGGGACCATATATAGGGGAAGATGATAAGGTGAGATTTGATGGAGTGGAAGGGAGTAAATGATTCCTGTCAACGAACCCTATATCGGAGAGAAAGAAATTGAATATGTCAATGAGGCGATTAAAACAGGATGGATCTCCTCCGAGGGGAAATTCATTAAGGCCTTTGAAGAAAGGTTTGCAGGTTACATCGGACGGAAATATGCGATAGCAGTAAATAACGGGACTAATGCCCTGATCCTGGCATTAAAGGCAATGGATTTACCTGCGGGAAGTGAAGTTATAATCCCCTCTTTTACGATTATCTCCTGTGCCCTTGCCTGTATCTACAATAATCTCATCCCTGTTTTTATAGACTCTGAAAAAGAGACATGGAATATGGATGTATTTAAAATAGAGGGGAAAATAACAGAGAAGACAAAGGCGATAATGCCTGTACATATATACGGGCATCCTGTAGATATGGATGCAGTTTTTAAAATAGCCAAGAGACATAACCTTTTTATCATAGAGGATTTTGCAGAAGCAATAGGCTCGGAATACAAAGGAAGAAGGTGCGGCAGTTTCGGGGATATAAGCTGTGTGAGCTTTTATGCAAATAAGGCGATAACCACTGGCGAGGGCGGTATATGCCTTACCGATGATAGCAGGATAGCTGAGAGACTCAAAAGACTGAGAAACCTTGCCTTTGTACCGGAGAAAAGGTTTATCCATTATGAACTCGGTTTTAATTTCAGGATGACTAACATCCAGGCAGCTATAGGTCTTGCCCAGGTAGAGAGGATAGAAGAGCATGTGAAGAGAAAGGTAGTGATTGGTAAAAGGTATACAATGATTTTAAAGGAACTTGAGGAGAAAGAATTGATAAGGCTTCCGGTTGAAAAAGAATGGGCAAAGAATACTTACTGGATGTACGGGATAGTCTTGAACAGTAGTTCAGGTTTTGATGCAGAGTCGGCAATGAAGATGCTCTCTGAAAAGGGTATCCAGACACGTCCATTTTTTTATCCTATGCACCTGCAACCTGCCTTTAGGTCATTCTCATGGTTTAAAGAAGAAGATCTTCCAGTTTCAGAAAAACTCTATAACTATGGTTTTTATCTGCCATCGGGGTTGACCCTATCCGAGGATAACATAAGGAAAGTTGCCGGAGCTTTAAAGGAAATACTCTAAGGATGGAACCAGAAGAATATGAAAAGATGTTTGTACTCGAGGACACCCACTGGTGGTTTCTGGGAAAGAGGGTACTGGCAAAGAGTTATCTTAGTCTTTACTGTAACTCTGATAAAAGACAGAGGGTTCTAGATGTAGGCTGCGGAACAGGGGGAATGCAGAGGTTTCTCAGAGATTATGGAGATGTCTCAGGGGTTGACCTGAATCTCGATGCCCTGAGATATGCAAAGAAGAAATGTAGTGGTAAGGCTAATCTCTGCCTTTCCACTGCGCTGTCCCTACCTTTCAAAGATGAATCATTTTCACTGGTTACCGCCTTTGATCTCCTTTACCACAGAGGTATATTGGATGACGTGAAGGCACTCAGAGAATTCTACAGGGTCTGCAGGAAGGGGGGGTATCTCCTTATTACAGACTCTGCCTTCGACTTTCTAAGAAGTCCTCATGACAGGGCAACCCATGCAAGACACCGTTATACTAAAAGAGAGATGGCTGAGAAGGTGAGCAGGGCAGGATTTTCAGTAATGCGTATGTTATACACGAACTTCTTTCTGTTTCCGGTTGTTGCAGCAGTAAGGTTTTTTAAGCGATATACAGATAAAAGAGATACCGGGTCTGACCTCCACAGAGTGAATCCCTTTTTGAACAGAGTCCTCCTTGCCGTGCTCAGGATTGAGTCCCTGCTTCTCAGGTGGATAGTGTTTCCCTGTGGTTCTTCGCTTATCTGTGTAGCTCAGAGAGTTTAAATAGTAGAAAATAACAAAACCCTTCGATGAGTTTAAAAGAGACCCCTGCTATTAAAGATACCGGTCCACAGGGTCCTGCGGAAAGTCATAAGTCAGACTGGCGAATTCACCTTTTGATAGTTGTCTTTTTATTTTTATTATCCCCTGTTCGTATTCTTTATGTCTTACCCAATATTTCTACACATATCCCTGGAGATGTGATGGATACAGCGGAATACCCTATTAATGAGTGGTGGACAGCTTACGCCCTCCTTGATTTAAAGACTAATCCCTTTAATAATGACCATATCTTTTTCCTCTTAGGACAGAACCTGGTCCAGCATACATATACCTTTCTGGACGGCCTGTTTTACACACCCTTACGTCCTTTTGTACCCCTCATAACTTTCCATAACCTTCTTGTATGGATGACCTTTTTTATAAATAATCATTTTGGTATAATAACCTGACCAGATCGTTTAATTCTAATAGACAATGATACTACATAGGATACTTTTTATACTCATCTTCCTTCTCGGTATAGCACTGAGGGTGATCTATCTTATTACACCGGACCTCGATTCTGATCAGGCCATTATGGGTCTTATGGCAAGGCATATCCTCGACGGGGAATTCCCCGTCTTTTTCTGGGGAGAGAGTTACGAAGGCCCGATAGAGTCCTATTTTGCGTCTATAATCTTTGCCCTCTTCGGGTCTTCACAGCTTACCCTTTCTCTTTCTCCTTTTATATTTTCCCTTGTTTTTATCTTTCTTATTTACCTCCTGACAAAAGATATGTTTAACGAAAAGGTGGCTCTTATAGCGATGTTCTTCGTTTCTGCATCCCCTTCATTTCTTATCGGGTTTAGCGTCATACCGAACGGGAACTATATACAGAATCTGATGTTCGGTACACTCCTCTTACTTATGACATCCAGGTTTGTAAATCTGAACTGTCATTCTGACCCTGAATCAAGTTCAGGGCAAGCTCTGAGCGGAAAAACGAGATTCTTCGCTCTGCTCAGAATGACAAGCGAAAGGTTCAGGGTGAAAACACCTAAGGATGTTGCGAGATATTACATCGTAATCGGTTTTACGGCAGGGCTTGCATGGTGGGCGAACTTCCAGATTATCCATTTCCTCCTTACTGCGTTTACCTTAATGTTCCTTAAGGATAAGTGGCGTTTTATAAAAAGGGGGATAATTTACCTCTTTCCATCATTCATGATTGGCAGTTCCCCGTTCTGGTATTTTAATCTTACACACAACTGGGCATCGTTCTTCGAGATGCAAAGATATACCGAAAAGGTCGACCTCTTTGATTCCCTGTCAGTCTTCTTCGACCTCAAACTCCCCTGGGCCCTGGGGCCCTTTTTCCACGTGCAGGATATGTGGAACCTAAATAAGTATTTTCTTTTAATCTATGGAGCTTCCCTTTTATATTTCATCTTAAGCTATAAGAAGGGGATCCTGAATATATTCAGGCTGTCTACAAAAAGGATGAACGGTTCTGAAATCCCCCTTGTCTTTTTAATAATATTTTCGATAATAATGATCAACTGGTATAACTGGGGGAATCCGGGGAGGACCCTGAGATATTACCTCCCCATATATTCTGTATTTCCGATAATACTTGCAGCGTCAATATATAATGCCGGAAAGAGCTTCAGGCCTTTACCCATACTGCTGATTATATTCCTTGCATCCTCCAATATATACGGCATTATAAAAGGATCGATATTTTTCGATTCTGAAAGACTCAAGGGTTACAGGGAAAGCAGAGAAGTGGAAAAAAATTACTTTGATTTTCTAAGCAGTAAAGGGATCAAGTATGTAGCAGAGATAAGCTATTGGAGAAGTTTTAAATATACCTTCTATGCCTCTGAGAAGGTTATCTTTGCATTGCCTACAATAGACTGGCATCCAAATAAATACCCTGCATATACAGAGGGCTTACAGTCCCACAGCAACCCTGCCTTTATGTGGAGGCGGGGAGGTCGCAATTTCGAGAATGTCCTGAAGGCACAGGGGATCACCTATACGAAGGATGTCTTATATGACTATTTTTACACCTTCCATTCGTTGAAGATGACTGAGAGGAAGGGAGGTCCAATTCCTGCATATGATATGACCGCAACATCTAATTATAATGAGATCGCCCCCGGGAGTGCAATAGACAGGAATATAATCTCAGCATGGTCACCGAAAACATCCAGGGATGAACGTATGTATTTCGAGGTTGATATGAAAAAGCCCTATCTGATAAATAAAGTATCAATTCTTAACGGGGGTAGCTTTGATGAAAACCCGGAAGGATTCGAGCTGGATGTATCTCTGGACAGGAAGAAATGGTCAAGGGTTATTTCTCTGCCGGTTCTTTTCGGGGGTTTTATCCTGAGGGATGGGATACCTGTGCTTGATGGAGGTCATCTCATTTCTGTATTCGATCCTGTGAAAGCGAGGTACATAAGGATGAGACAGGGTGAGGGAAAGTCGTCAATGAACTGGCATATCGCCGAGATATTTATATACGGGCCATCCGAAACTGTAATTGATGAAGAGAAAAACCCGGCCTATTTACTTGGTCTGAAATATTTTAAAGAGAAGAGATGGGAAGAGGCATTGATTGAATTTTTAAGAGTAATCGAGGTGAATCCTGACTCTGAAAGTTCTCATTACCACTTATGGTTAATCTCTAAAAAACTAAGAATAAATACGGGAGACTACCTTTACCATCTCGGATTCGATAGCTCCGTCTTATTAAACCGTCTGGCAGGAATTTATGAAAAAAAGGGTGATATAAAGAATGCAGATTTTTTCAGAGAAAAAATCATAGAAAGGTTCTCTCCTTCCGAAAAAAGGTCTGTTAACTTCGATGGCAAGATAGAGTTCCTTGGCTTTGATATAAAACACAGCAGGGCACCGGAAATAGTCTATTACTGGAAGGCAACAGGCAAGATAAAGAAGGATTGGACAGCATTCGTCCATTTTATTAGTCCTGACGGGAAAATAGCCTTTCAGAACGACCACCTCCTCTCTTCAGGAGGAAAACCAAGTTCAAAATGGATTAAAAATGAGTCCTATAAGGAGAGTTTCAGTATAGATGTTCCCAAAGGCATCCATTCAGGTACCTATCAGATAAAGATTGGGATCTGGGACCCGAAGACGGGTAAAAGATTGAAGGTGAAGAGCGACTTCCAGAAGAAGATGGATAGTATCACTGTAGGCGAACTGAATGTAACAGGATAAGTTTTTAGTGTTGAAGAATATATATAAGTTTATATCATCTAACATTCTTCTTACTGTCATTTTACTTACTGGAGTTATCCTCCGTCTTGTCTTCTTTTCTCGTGCCTATGAGAAACTTCCTGTATCATCGGATGAGGCATGGCCAGGACTTATGGCTAAACACATCCTTGACGGTGAGTTTCCTGTTGTCTACTGGGGTCAATCATACATGGGGACAGTAGAGTCATTCTTTCAGTCGGTCTTCATATACCTTTTCGGGACTATACCTTTTTCAGTGAGGAGTTATCCCCTTCTTGTAGGGATACTCTTTATTTTTGTTACATATAAGATTGCTGATGAAATCTACGGTCGTGGTGTTGCCCTTATTACGGCGTCCCTTGTCTCTATCCCCACAGTCTATCTTTCCATATGTACGAGTATGGTTCCACCTGACCAATATCTTGCGACAGTCCTTGTGGGGAGTTCAGCGATCTTACTTTTACACAGGGTTATTTACAGGCCCATGCCTGAAGACAAGAGGATGAGGTACCATATAATGCTTGGTTTTCTTTCAGGGTTTGGGTTCTGGATACATATCCTTTATATTGACTATATAGGGCTGATACTTCTTTTCTTTTTTATTCAGGACAAGATATTTTTTTTAAGGAAGAGGTTCT
>CAKKSD010000067.1 GCA_919902995.1 Thermodesulfovibrionia bacterium | reverse complement strand
AAACCGGACATTTCTATTTTGGTAAGAATAGGACATTTCTAAATTGGCTTGACATCCTAAAGAAATTTCTTGACACAACTTATCAATTATATTAGTATATATAAAAATATATACGAGGTGAAGATATGAAATTTGCGAATATAAGGGAACTTCAGAAAGATGCCTCAGGCATTATCAACATGGTTGAGAAGGGACAGGATGTTGTAATCACTAAAAGGGGTAAACCTGCTGCTGTAATCTACCCTCTAAATGAAGATATGATTGAGGATTATATGATTCGGCATAGCCCAGGCATAAGGAGAAAGATCGAGGAAGGGTTAAAAGATGTAAAAGAAGGCAGGGTTATACCTATCGGTGATTTACTGAAGGCCCGAAGGGTAAGGAAGCGTGCCAAAGTATAAGGTAGGCTTTACAGAAAAAGCCCTTAGCGATATAGATGGTATACCGGATGATGACTTTGAGAAAATCCATAGGGCCTGCAAGAGACTTGAAAATAATCCCCTACCTGATGGCAAGCACATAAAGAAGCTAAAAGGATACAAAGACCTATATAGACTCAGGATTGGTGATTACAGGGTTGTTTTTGAATGGAAGGGTGAGAATATAACTATTATCAGAGTGCTTACGAGACAGGATTTTGGAAAGAGGTATTAAGCATGGTCTATTGAGAGACCAGATAGCAAAGGCAGAAGCATTCTCACAGATCATCGGATTCTGTTAGAAGATTGTTAGAAGATTCAAGCAAAAAAGACTTAGAGGCAAACCCTAAGTCTTTGATTTCTTTTGGTAGCGGGGGGAGGATTTGAACCTCCGACCTTCGGGTTATGAGCCCGACGAGCTACCAGGCTGCTCCACCCCGCGTCATTAAGTAAATATAACTTAAAGATTTTATAAAAGTCAAGGAACAAGGGAGAGATCGATCTGCCTTCTTTCAAGATCTACCCTGTCTACTTTTACCTTTACTTCATCCCCAAGCCTGTATGTCCTCTTCGTGCGTCTCCCTGTGAGTAAATGGGACCTCTCGTTAAAACTGTAATAGTCATCCCTTAGCGCTGATATATGGACAAGGCCTTCTACGAACATATCCTTTAGCTGGACAAAGAAGCCATAGGAGGCAACGCCTGTGATCACCCCTTTATATTCCTCACCGACCTTATCCTTCATAAACCTCACCTTAAGGGAATCAACCGACTCCCTCTCGGCTTCATCTGCTATCCTCTCTCTTTCACTGGAGTTGATAGCTATTTCGTTGAGGATTCCTTCAAGGTAATACTTTCTCTTTGAGGATAAAGGACCGTTTCTCGCCTCTTTCAATATTCTGTGTACTATCATGTCAGGGTACCTCCTTATCGGAGATGTAAAATGGGTATAGCATCTGGAGGCGAGACCGAAGTGGCTGAGATTTTCTACTGAGTATCGCGCCTGTTTCATCGAGCGGAGCATAACATTGTTTATAAGCTTCTCTTCAGGTTTATCTTTCACTTCTTCGAGAATCCTCTGTAACACCCTTGAATGGATCTTTTTCTTTATTGTATACCCGAACCCCTTTAGAAAATCTAGGAACTCTTCCATCTTATCACGATCAGGCTCTTCGTGAATCCTGTATATAAAGGGGATCTGCAGATCAGAGATATACGAGGCGACAGCTTCATTGGCTGCTATCATGAATTCCTCTATTATGCGGTGGGCGATGTTTCTCTCAGCGATAAGGATATCCCTGATTTCTCCTCGAAGGTCAAGGATTATCTCAGGCTCAGGGAGATCGAAATCGAGACTTCCCCTGCGCATCCTTCTGTCCCTGAGTCTTAATGCGAGTTCCTCCATAATCCTAAAATCATTGTTGAGATAACTGTAGCGTTTACATTCTTCAGGATCCTGATCCACAAGTATCTTCTTTACCGAAGTATATGTCATTCTTTCATTACTATTTATAACACAATCATAAAAATCAGTACTTACCCTATTACCTTCCCTGTCAAATTCCATTTCGACGGTTACAGCAAGCCTGTCTTCTCTGGGTTTGAGGCTGCATATGCCATTAGAAAGCTCTTCCGGTAACATTGGGATGACCCTATCAGGGAAATATACACTTGTACCACGTGTCCTTGCCTCTTCATCTAAAAGAGAGTCCCAGCGGACATAATAACTCACATCTGCTATATGAACCCAGAGGAGGATTGAACCTCCGGAAAGTCTTTTTACCGAGACGGCATCATCAAAATCCATAGCCCTCTCTCCATCAATAGTAACGGTGTTCAAATCCCTAAGATCCTTCCTTTTCCTGAGCATTGTCTTTGATATTTTCTGTGAGACCATTTTTGATTCCTCAAGTACTTTTGCTGAGAAACTCTGAGGAAGCTCATATTCCTCTATAATTATATCTGTCGTGATCCCTGAGTCATCAGGTCTTCCCAGGATTTTTATAATTCTTCCTTCAGGGCCTCTTGTAGGTGATGGGTAACTGAGTATTTCGGAAACAACGATATCCCCTCTTGTGGCCTCTTTTCTTTCCTGGGGTGCGATGTATATATCCTGACTTATCCTTGGATCATTAGGGACAACGTATCTAAAATTTTTACTCTCTTCGTATTTTCCAACGATTCTTTTATGGGTCCGTTCGAGGACCCTTATCACCCTGCCTTCCCTCTTCATACCTTCCCTGAAATGCTCGATCCTCGATATTACCCTGTCCCCGTGCATTGCTCCGGAAAGGTTTCTATTTGGAATGAATATGTCGGCTTCTCCTGTCTTCTCGGGGATCACGAAACCATAGCCATCTCTGTGGCACTGCAGCCTTCCAACGATTAAATTCATTTTTTCAGGAAGGCCATACTGGTTCTTTCTTGTCTTTATTATCTCGCCGTCCTTTACCAGTTCTTTTATCAATCTTTTAAAGGCACGACGACCCTCTTTAGAGACCTTAAATGATAAGAGCATTTCCCTCATATGGAGAGGTCTGTTAGAACTTTCCTTGAATCTACTTACTATCTCTTCCTTTGTGATTTTCATTCGACCCTCATTAACCTGGCTTCGCCTTCAGCCACGATCGTACCATCGTCTTTAACAACCTGTGCCTTCGTCTCTATAATCCTTTTCACTTCCTTATGAATTGTTGCTGACACTGTAATCTTTTCTCCTACGAGTAGCGGTTTTTTGAATCTCATATCCATATCTACTGTGACAACATTCATCCCCAGCCCTATTGCAAGTTTGACCATTGCCTCATCGAGGATGGTCGATATTATTCCTCCATGGACTATGTCCTTATAACCCTGATATAACTTAGATGGGATGAATTCTGTTTTTATAGTTCTCGATTCTCTATCGATTTTGAAAATGAGTTTCAGTCCTATAGGGTTATCTTTACCACAGACAAAACAATAGTTATCATCCTCAAGTTTCATAAATAGCCTCCTCTTGATTGACAATGATGGATTCGATACTTATGATACAGACTACCCTATAAATTAGCAAGGATCGAGGTAAGATTTGGCACAGGTAAAAATACAGGTTTCTTCAGGTGGTGTGACTTTCAGGAAGAGCAAGAAAGGGATAGAGGTTGCCCTTATCCGCATCAGATCCGGTAGATGGGCGCTTCCCAAGGGTTTAACAAATAAGGGTGAGGTTCCAGAAGAGACTGCACTAAGAGAAGTGAGGGAAGAGACAGGTCTTGAAGGAAGACTAATAGATAAATTAGGTGATATTGAATACTGGTACTTTTCAAGAGAGGATCAAACAAAATACCACAAGTTCGTCCATTTCTATTTGATCGAATATGAGCGTGGTAGCATAAATGATCACGACTGGGAGGTGGAGGAGGTGAGGTGGTTTCCGATTGATAAAGCTATAAAGGCTCTCTCCTACAAGAGCGAAAAAGAGATAATGGAAAGGGCTAAAATATATTTGAGGAAAAATGCAGATTATGATCTATGAGCTTTTTGAAATATAATCTTCTATCTGTTTTATGTATTCAGGATAAAGTTTCTGAGCCATACCTACAGCCCCAAGCACCAGTGAATGTTCAAGGAGATCATATTCGTGAACAAGCCTGTTTCTCAAGCCAGCTGATGGGGCAAGTTTTTCCGCAAGTTCTTTTGAAATGATTTTAAGTTCTCCAATCTTTATAAAACTCTCATAATAATCATCAGGAACTGTATCGCCTGTGTGGACGATGATATAGGTATTTATATCGATTGCTGCCTCGATTAATTCCTGTAGAAGCCTTTCAGTAGCCTTTCGTTTATACAAATCCTTTATGTATTCTTCCTTAGTCATATTCTCTATAGGTTCAAGGGCTTTAAGATTTTCTACTATGACGGTAAGTTTTTTTCTTAGAATTTCCTTTTCAAGAGGACTCATATTAATCCCTTCGCTTCGAGGAAATGGATGATTGCCTTTGCCTGTGCATTACGCAGTTTTTTTGTATCAATATAGATCTTGAAGGCTTGAGAACAAAATTTGTTAAATATACCTGGTGATCTTTCATAAAGGAGTCTGCCATTCTTTGCTATAGAATATTTTAAAAGTGGACTTGAGTGTTTAAGATCAACCACATCAATATTGTCAGTATGGAGTAGTCTTATAACCCTGTTTGTAAGTGAGAGAATATCGATAGGTTTGTCAAACTGAAAGGCAAGGTCGATATCGCTTCTTTTATGTATATCACCTTTGATAACTGAGCCAAAAAGCAAAACAAGCTCTAATCCTTCTTCTTTTCCTTCTTCTTTAAAGAGGGGACTCAATCTATTCGTGATTTCCTCAGTAGTGAGTGCCCTTTTTTCGTCTACCATAGGTATATTTTTTCACAATCCACCAATAAAAGCAATAACTCTTTAAATCTCAAATCTTCGGGTAAGTCTATCCCTGCGACCTTGCTCTTGCCTAATATACAGATTTATTGTATATTTATGTAAATTAAAGGAGAAAGTGAGAAGAAGGTGTTACTGTGGACCTCGATGAAGGTGGACATATTGTAGGAATAGAAATCCTCGATGCAAGTGAAAAGCTCGAAATGTCAGATATTGTCAATATCTCTATCGAAAACCTTCCCCTCGAAAAAGTAACCACCTCTAAATAAACGTGACCTCCTCTTATCTTTTTTCCCTATGGATCACAGAACTTTGATACGAAATATGGGAAATATCCCTCTTCCGCCCATTCGGAAAATGCCGAATAAAATGTATCTGTTGTCTCCTTTTAGGTTACACAGACATCAATAACTAAAATCGTTCCCAAATCTTCCATACTTATTCAAGAGGTAAACTAAATGTCCGAGAAATTGAGTCTCCTGTCGCAAGTGACATTTTTTGATATTCAAAAGACTTCCACCTATTGTCAATCACACTTAATATCTGGAAGCCTCCGTCGTATGTGTTAGGACTTGAAGTCTGGTTTGCAATCCTTATACTAAATGTATGTTGGCCACTTGAGACATTATTCATCGAACCACCACAGTTTGAGGAACCCACTGGACTGCTATAGATCTTAGTATCAAAAACTTCACCATCAAACAGACATTCAACTTTCTTTATCGGCGGATCGAAATTCCAATTCCAATCTTCAATCCATATAGCGCCGTAGAAACTTATTTGGTACCCGCCACTCTTACTAACACCATCACTATTAGTTGGTGAAGTAGGGCTTGATTTATTATCACAACTAAAGATCAAAGCAAATAACCCTAATAACAAGAAAGATATGGTTACTCTTCTGATATCTCTCATCTCAGCGCCCTGTATGTTTATTGTCTCGCCTTAGACTTATTGGTGCCGGTCCTGGGCAGGTAAAGGATTTTTAAGACACACCTTTTAATTCTTAATTGCTGCATAGGGTTTAGGTTTACCTAATACTTTAGTTTTAGGTTTAAGTATGTATTTCTCGAAATAACTCCTTGGGTAAGAGTTGTTTCTTGATCCTCCTCGCACTTTTGGATTATTACTATCGTCGCAAATCATTTCGGAAACATACACACTAAAGTTATCATAAGATGTAATCCATGCTACATGTCCTGCTTTTTGCCGTTTTCCGTTTATCGTTGCCATCGCCGTGGTATTTACAGCTATTGAATTGACCTCCGGTGTAGGTGTAGTTTGGTATCCCGAGCTTTCTGCATTGTTAAGCCACTGGTAAGCGTCTCCCCAGATAGGGAGTGACACTCTCCAATTTTCCTTAGCCATTTTCCAAGCCCACCATGTACAGTTACCTCCATTTTTGCAACAAGGATATGGATTACCATAACTTTCTCCACAACTACTTGTTCCAGCTGCGTTAATAGCCGCATTATTAATGGATGACTCTGATGTATTAGAAGCAGTAGGTCCTGTTACTGACTTTTCTTTCTCGCATCCAAAAACGAACAACAAAAAGATACCTAATAACCCAATACCCAATTTTTCGAATAACGAATTTCCTTTTACCCTCATGGATCCCTCCTTAAGAAATTTATTTAGATTGAAAGTGACACATTTTATTCCTTTTCTTTATCAGGCTGGGATTCCTTGCTTTGCGGAGTAACGTGAAGACCTGCAAGTTTCTCCAGTGATACTTCAAGTGTCTTCATCTCATTTCCTACTCTATAATCAACGACCAAGACTTTAGGGTTTGGAATAATAGGGAAAATAGAGCTTCTTGTAAGTTGTGCATTGGTTGAAAATGTAAAAGGCTTGAATTGTCGCTTTTGAAATTCTAACAAAATGTTTTTTTCAGCTCTTGCATCAGCCAAACTACTACCACCTAACATCATAGCCGCTGGAAGCCCAATTAACGGGAAATAAACCCCAACAACACCAGCAGCTACACCAGCGGCTCCAGCTACTACGTGAATCCCTGTATCCGCATACGCTTTTGCTAAAGAGGTACTCTCTTTTTCAACTTGGAATGGGTCAAGACCTGGATTAATATAGAGGCCTCTTGGATCAATTAAATGGACGCTTTGAACTGACACTGGCTTATCAGAAATGTTTTGAAAAGTAACTATATACTCATCCCATTTTGCATCTTTTACCCACGACCCCGGCCCATTTGTAACTATTACATGGTCAATGCTAACATTTAGATTATTATCCTGTGAGGAAATACCTAAATGAGGGGGAGGCGTTTCCGGTTTTTCAATATAACGACCAGATGCACAACCATAAAAAAGAAAACTGGTAAACAATGCTAAGATTAGGACATTCCTTCTAACATTTCCTTTCTTAGTAAACATATAAAATCTCCTTTCTTTTGCCTGTAATGGCAAACTCTTTTACTCAAAAAAGAACACCTCCAAAATTCTTATTGCCTTATGTATGTCTTTCTTGTCCTTACCCGAAAAAAGTCTTTCGACCTTTCTAATCTGATCTGCACTTATGTGCGGGCAGTTATCGATCGACAGGATTTCACAAATTGATACATTTAAGGCCTTAGAGATTTTATAGACCACTACTACAGTAGGGCATTTCTCACCTCTTTCTATTTCTCCTAAATATTTTGGGTTAATAGAAGACATCTCAGCAACCTGCTCCTGTGTCATTTTCTTTCTAAGACGGAGATTTTTGATATTCTCGCCAAAGGTCTTAATCATCTCCTCTCTGTGTCCTTCTGCATCATCAATTATGGGGAAATTATATGTCTGCATATTCCTCAAAGTAAACAAGCTATAGCTGGTGCGATGATCTTGGCCTTCATCTTCATGATGTAAAATAGACGGACAATGTTTTCTTTTTTAAAAAGTTTTTTTATTGACATCTATTGCTATTTGATATATTTTTCTACTGACAATACCTATGGAGGGAAAGGATGGGGTAAATAAACCTCAATCATCATTCCCGTATATCCAGATTTCTACACACCTTAAGGGTTTAAGGCATTAAGGCATTAATGAGCCCCTGCGTTCTAAGGAATGCTGGAGCTTTTATGTTTTATTCAGGTTTTTGTCTTCTTGCTGGATTCTTTTCCCAGCGAAATAGCACATATCGGAAAATGGAGCTATAACATAATGGGATGAAAGAAGACCTGTCTCTTGCTAATGCTGTAAGTTCAGGGGATGACAAGGCTTGTGAGATTTTTGTAAATGAATATACAAACCTCGTCCTCTCAAAGGTGTGGAGTCTGATGAAAACCCACTGTAACCATCCTGCCAAAGAAAAGATATGCTCACTGATTATTCTGCAAAGACAGAGAAAAGGCTTAACCTATCCGATAGATGATCAATGTGATGAATGTATGGATTCTTATATATGGTTTTGTGATTTCTTAAAAGGGAAGCTAAAAGCATACAAAGGAACTAACAACTGCACCCTGAAGACATTCGTCTGGTCTATAATAAATTCGTCATTTACTTACAAAGAATGGCTGCGGTGGAGATATGGAAGAGCATTTTAGTACATCTGCAATAGACAGGCTCCCATCTGCCATCAAAGGTCTTAACAAGGATTACCAAAGAATCTATATATCTCTAAGACTAAGAGAATCAGAGAATAAAATTGCAGGAAGTTTGAATCTGTCTTTAGAGGAGACGAGGCAAAAAATCAATAAGGTAAGACATGAACTAATTAAGGCAGGGCAGCTTTATTTGATAGAAGACCCTCAGTTTATATCTATTCATGCCGATAATCCGGATACTCAGGAGATCCAAGTTGCAGCAAAGGAGCTTCCTGTTGATAAAAAACTTATGATTAAGGAATTTAATATGATTTTAAAAGAAGCCGTCGACGACCTGCCCAAATATCAATCGCAATTATTAAAACTCAGATATAACCATCAGATGTCGGCTAAAGATATCTTGGGATTCTGCAATAAAATTGGAATCAGCCTGATTCCGGATAAAGAAATTACCGAGCTAAAGGAACAGGATATTTTTTATGCACTTAATACTGCACTGAAGGAGGTCTTAAAACGGCTAAAGATACGATATAAAGACGAAAGTTCTTTTGGAATGGATAACCTTAAATATATTTTCGAGGAGTTTGGAATATAAAATCTAAAAGCCCAATTTATGTCCGTCAAATATAATATGAGTGATAAAATGGAACATCTAAATTTAGATAAAATTCTATCTTATATTGAAAATCAAATTAATCCCCCCACTCCCCCCTTTAGTAAAGGGGGGCAGGGGGGATTTGAGATCGAGGCCCATCTTGCCACATGCCAGAGGTGCTACGAGAGTTACATGGGATTAAGGTCGGTTGAGGATGCCCTAAAGCGGTCTTTTAAAACGGAAGAAGCCACTGCTTCTTGCCCTGAGGACTGGGAGATTAGTGCGTTAATCAGAGGAGAAACTCCATCTGATATGTCAGAAAGATTAACCAGTCATATTAAAGATTGCGGTTTCTGTATTGACAGGGCCGCTGTTTACTATAAGGCGTTGGAATCCGAAGAAATGGCTATAAGTACACCTGAATTGTGGAAGCAGAAGGCCATTGCAACCCTTAAATCAGATAGAATAGACACAAAAGTATCAGTTTTTCAGCAAATATCCGCCTTTTTCAAAAAGATAATACCTTCGCTTCCGCCTCTGCCTGGCTATGTAGCAGCCGCCCTCGCAATTTTGATCTTAATAATCTGGAATGTCATACCACAGAAAGGAAAAATCATTACCGTCGCCTCGTCAGAAAAGATAATTACAAGGGATTCCGAGATCCCCTCTGCCTACGGGTTTACCGGGGTAGGTGAGTCAAGAGAAGTAAAAAATATGGAGATTCTATATAAAGGAAAGGACATTGAATTTATATGGAAGCCTATAGATGGGGCAATGGAATATGAATTTTCTCTCAGAGACAAATCAGGAGATAAAAAAGTTTATTCCAGCCACATAGATAAGAAAACGATAGTTTCTTTAAAGAAAGACCTCTTTAAGAGAGATAGACTCTATAGTTGGCAGATTACAGGGAAAACCAAAGACGGAAAGTATTTTGAATATACAGGTGATTTTATCTTTGTGAGATGATTGGTAGAATAAAAAGTCCAGTACAGCTTGAATTTAAACAAATCTCAAAATAATTTAAAGGAGGTTACACATATGGTTATATACAAGTACCTTATATTGGCTTCTGTAATTTGCACCTTTACTTTATTCATGGGGTGTTCAAAAAACGGGATTGAAGGTAATGTTCAGTATTATGGAAGTAACAAGCCTGCTTCTGGGATTAAAATCGAAGCCAAAACTTATACGGATATTAAAGAAGAACAGGCTAAAGCTGTTCTCTCCGCTACAAGCGACTCTAATGGACACTTCAACATAAAAAGTCTATTGCCTAACAGATACTATACTATAAAATCTGTTGACCCAAATTTTGACGGTACAATTGCTGAGGTAGTTGCACCAGAAAAAGGAACCAAAATTATCAAAGAGCCGATTATAGTTTGTCCAGTACCATCCAGTGATGGAATCTGGGTTTATGATGAAGGTACTAAAAAGCTTAAGCAGATCGAAGATAAGAGAGTACAATTTCGATTCCATAGATATACGGGGTGGTTATATCACTGCAATGCTTATTCTATCTCAGATGAAGATTCACAGAAGGCTACAATTTTACCAAGAAATGGACTCCTTATTATTCGTGGTAATGTTTCAAATATAGGACAGCTATTTAGGATTCCTCGTAGTACAGTATTGCTTGGTGCTAATCGTTCTGAAACAGTTGTTATAGAGGAGGGATGGTATTACAATACTAGTGATTTTTATGTGACAAGTGATGGTTTTTCGAGATATATGTTGAACCGAAAATTTTCACCGTCTTCAGTTAATTTAATAGATACTTTTAAATCTAAAAGGGTTATAGCGATACCACTTAATAGGTTTGAGATGGGTTTATATATTTTGATAACTAAAGCTGAAGAAGGTATGTTCCTAGATAATCCAAGAGAAGGGGTTTTAATTAAAATTAAATAATAGCATAATGACGTGATCTTATGCAGAGACCAAACCTTTCGCTAACATGGTGCAAAAGACCTAATGCCCAAGTTTTTTATACGAGGGAAATAGCTGCTGACTTTGAGCAAATATAAAACCATGATATATGGATTGGAAAACGCTTGACAGGCTTATTGATGAATTTGAAGGAATGATTGATTCCAAACTCGGTAGAGGACTTTCAGGAATAGTAGGAGTTATCATACCAACATATTTGACTTGGAAGGACATTTGGACAAAGGCAGCAGAAGTTCGAAATGGTTTCAAAGGAATCAGATATCCGACAAAAGCTCAACGGGATGAAGCATGGGAACGCTTTAATTCGTTGCGAAATGAGGCTTCAAGACGGAATCAAGATGAGAGTAATAATCGTAGATGGAAATCAGAGTCACATCGTTCTGCTATCTTGCGAGAAATTGAATCTTCTAGACCGAGAACGTTTTTTGGATTTGCTTCACCTGATATAGATGACATGAAAGCACTTAGTCAAGTTTTACGTGAAGCAGGGCAGATGCTCAGTAAATATAAGGGAGAAATGCTCGGTGA
This sequence comes from Thermodesulfovibrionia bacterium, assembly GCA_919902995.1. Lineage (GTDB taxonomy): Bacteria > Nitrospirota > Thermodesulfovibrionia > JACRGW01 > JACRGW01 > JACRGW01. The sequence continues at coordinate 8,602 of CAKKSD010000067.1, read as the reverse complement.
ACATAAGCAAGAATGCTTTGATGCAATTCAAGAAATGCGAAAGGTTCATGATGCTTGGTGGGAGGAACTGGATAAATCACGACATAGAAGTCGTCAAGAGCGGGAAGCTAGAATTCGCAATAACCTTGAACGAAACTATGAACGTCATCGAAAAGCAACACAAGCACTTGAACACTGTCGATCACATGCAGATGAACTTCGTTCCCAAATTGCATCTGCTTGGAATGATAACTGGGCGTCTAAAGCTGAAGGTTGGCTATCTGAGTTAGATGACAAAATCAATGATATTGAGCGTTCAATTGAACAGATTGAGGAGTGGATTAGAGAAGATGAAGACAAATTGAGATAGGAGAATATTTGCCCGCAACGGCAGATAACATCCATTATCTGCTCACTGCGGGCATGGTAAAGGAGGTATATAGAAATGAGTAAATATTGTTTATGGTTTGCTTTTTGTTTTGTGTTAATTTCATTGTGGCCGTCCTCTGCAAAAGGAGAAGATTATATCAGTAAAAATTTCCCTTCCGATGCAATTCTTTCCATGGGAATTAAACTGATAAATCTTGATAGAGGTACCAGAGAGGGAAAATTTTTCTTTACTGTTATATTAGTTGGCAAAAAACAAAATGCAGATGGTGATTATGTGGTTTTTTACGCCTTTAAAGACCCAAAAGGGGACATTTCAAAAGCCGTCAGGCAACAGAGGTTATTAAAACTTGATACAAATGTCTGGGTATTCTACGAATGGGAGGGTTCTAGTTCTTCTTATATTTTGCAGAAATGAATGAAATTGCGAGTTTGTGAATGTTAGAAAATACAATATAGTATTGCCCGGTTTAAAAAGTTATCAGAGATGAAAACTTTTAGTACTATTGATTCCTGTAATATTAACGTCCTATGTGTAAGTATCCTTGTCATTCCGCACTTGATGCGGAATCCAGTAAAATGGATTCCTGTTTGCACAGGAACGGCGTCTGGATTCCCGTTTTCACGGGAAAGACGAAATAGAGGACATTTATTATGCAGGCCTCGATAATATGCATTAGGAAAACATAAAAGAAAATATGACGAGAAAATTACACCCCCATATCTCTATACCTCTATGTTTAATTTTTGTCTTAATCCTCTTCCCCACCCTAGATTCTTTCGCTTCGGACAGAGGCAAAAAGGAGTTCTGGATAAATAAATATGGAGAAATAAAAGAAAGTCAGATTTCTATCAGGGCACAGGAGGTCTTCAACCGGGTTCTTGCCGCTGCTGATAAACGGGTAGGGATAGAGCCTGCCCTTTATATTATCAATTATGACGGGACGCCCTGGGCACAATCCCTTGCTGATGGTTCAATAATTCTTACAAAAAAGGGCCTTGAATTCTGTTATAAAAATCAGAGTCCTGAAGAAGGCGATGCAAGGCTTGCATTTGTGATTGGTCATGAGCTTGCTCATCAGTTTAACGGAGATTTCTGGGAGTACAGGTTCTTACGCACAGCAGAAGAGAGCAAGGATGGAATGCAGGCATTTCAAGACATAAAAGAGCTTGCAAAGAACCGTGAGATGCTTCTTGCAAAGGAGCTTCAGGCAGATCAGTATGGAATTATATACTCAGCACTGGCCGGCTACAAAACCGATGCAATCGTATCAAAAGATGAAAACTTCTTTCTTGAATGGGCGGAGAAAGAGAATCCCTATATTTATTTCCAGAAAGACCTTCTTCAATTACCCAAAAAGAGGGCTATGGCTGTAGCTATGCGTTTGAAGGAAGTAGCGGATAGAGTAGCCTTGTTTCAGCTTGGTGTAGTAAGTTACCACATTGGCCGTTATGATGATGCCCTCAGCCTTTTTAACAGGTTTGCATCCTATTTCCCGTCAAGAGAGGTCTATTCAAACATCGGCACTATATACCTCCGCAAGGCATACGAAAAGTTTCTGCTATCAAGAACACCTGATTCATTCCCTTTCCTTTTATCCTTTGGTATTGATATAAAGACCAGAGCCGATATAATAAATATCTCAAGAGGTTTTACAGAAGAGAGGTATAGAGAATATAAGAGATTAATAAAGATTGCAAACGAGAATCTGAAAAAGGCGATAGAATATGATCCGTTCTATCAAGAGGCGAAAAATAGTCTGGGATGTGTCTATATCCTTGAGAATAAATATTATGATGCCGTATCTATCCTTGAGGAGGCATTAAAATCCTCTCCTGACAACAGGAAGATTCAGAATAATCTATCAGTAGCCTATATCTTGCTTGGGCAGGAGGTCGGAAGTAGCGACCTTATCGAAAAAGCCAAAAAAATATTAATGGCTGTCAAAGAGGAAGATTATATAGCTGAAAACAACCGGGAAGCCCTTTCTCTCATGGAAGGCAAGTCCAGTAATATACCTCTAACCTCCAATCTTTCTAAAGAACCATCGCATGACTTTATTATTAAGTTTACCCCATCTCTCAAATTTAAACCCGGGATGAAGGTATCGAATAAAGGCCAACTAAATGTGGTTGAGGAGATCACAAATACATCGCAAGGCGTATTGAAGATATTAAAAGCACAGAACGGAAAACTATTTCTACTGACAAAGGATAACATAATTCGTCTTATTATATATAAAGAACCATCAGGCTTGAAAACAGACATGAAGGGGAATGAGAGAATAGGGATATATGTATCAAGGGCTGGTAAAAACGGGGTTATACTTTCAAAGAATAATTCACCTGATTATTTTGAGTTTTAAAAAAGCTCTTCACGGAATTTGGTGGAGGTAAGATTTAACATGATAGCTTGTTATTCTCATCTCCTTGAGGAGGAAATATTCTTCTGTGCCCTCCTCCTTGATGGGGAACCCTAATAATCCCCTCCCCCTTGATGGGGGAGGGTGAGGGTGGGGGTGAATAAAGATTGCATAAAAGATTCACTCAGATTGCAAGGAACCTCAGAAAGAATTTTACTGAGGCAGAAAGGCATTTGTGGAAATATCTAAGTCGAAGGCAATTAGAAGGATATAAGTTTCGGCGTCAACAACCAATAGGACAGTATATAGTAGATTTTATTAACTTTGAGAGAAAAATTGTGATAGAGATTGATGGTGGACAACATACAATAGAAACAGAGAAGGATAAAGAAAGAGACAAATGGCTCAGAGAACAAGGTTTTGAAGTTTTAAGGTTCTGGAATAATGAGATTTTTGAAAATATAGAAGGAGTAATAGAAGTTATAAGGAGGAAGCTTTTATCCCCCTCCCCTCCATCCCCTCCCACCAGGGGAGGGGAAAATGGTGAACTTAGACCTTTGCACCATAAGTCGGAATGAGCTTAAAAAAGGAATCCCCTGTCCGTCTAATAGATGGTAAGAACCGAAATTAAACGGAAGGAGGTATTAAAAATGAAATACACATGTTGCAGAGCATCACAAAAGACAATGGGAATAATCCCCCTTACATCCCCCTTTACTAAAGGGGGACAGAGGGGGATTATAGTAAAGGGGGGATGGGGGGATTTTCAGGTGAAAAGAATGGTGAGACTTTTTATTGTCTTTTTGACGGGATTGGTTTTAAGCACTGGATGTGCAAGCAAACAGATGACAGCTACAACACCCATTCAGGAATGGAATGCCCCGGAATGGGTAGTTAAGGGAAGCGGCGCTTCTGGAAGCGAGCGGGGAAAGGTCTTCTACGGGGTTGCCTCAGCAACCGGGATTAAGAATTATTCCTTGCTTAGAGTAACTTCTGAAGACAGAGCGAGAAACGAAGTTGCAAAAATCATCCAGTTTTATACAGCATCCCTTATGAAAGACTATATGGCATCCACTATGGCAGGGAATATCAACTCTACCGCAGAAGAACAGCTTGCCGAGAAGGCCCTTAAAACAGTTACAGCAATGACCCTTTCAGGTGTTGAGATCGTTGACCACTGGCAGCATCCTGTAACAGGAGAATTCTATGCCCTTGCCAGACTTGATCTTGAGGCATTCAAAGAAAACCTTGAGAAGATGAGGGAACTCGATCTCAGGGTAAGGGATTATATAAGAAAGAACGCTGAGCGCCTGCACGAACAGCTTGAAAAAGAGGAAGAAAAGATGAGGCGAGAAAGACAATAATTCTTAGTGAAACGTTCATGTCTCAAAGAGGCACAAAGGGCAATGAAAATGTCATTCCTGCGAAAGCAGGAATCCAGGAAGACATAGATTCCCGCTTAGGGACTGCGGGAATGACGGAAAAGAGGGTATTTTCAGGTGAAAGGAGAAACAAAAATGGATTTCAGAAAGCTTTCCGCTTATATTTATTGGCTTGGAACTGTGATTGCAGTACTTGGAGCGATTAAGGGTACTGCTGGTTCATGGGAATGGGCTGTGAGAGGTGATGCGTTAACAACCGTGGCTGTAGGTGTAATTGTTGCTTTTATTGGTTTTGCAATAGGAGCTTTTGCCAAGAAGAATAAAAATTAAGCCGGGAGGCCTTTAAATGAGGTCAGGAATTAAAGGGTTCCTCTTAATGTTTGGAATATTAATCCTGTTAGAAGGTTCATCTCTTGCAGATGGTTTTCCTGCGGTAGAGGTATATGAAAAAACTTCAAAGGCTGTTGTATTGATAGTTAGTCAAAGAGAAGGGAAAGGCAATATGGTTGGTGCGGGGTCTATTGTTTCACGCCCTGGAATAATTCTTACCAGTTCGCATGTGGTAGTTGATAAAGATACCTCAAGGCCATATTCAGATATCAGGGTATATCTTAAGCCTGATAAAGTTACAGGAAATTTGAGTCAGGACCTTGTCAATGGCTACAATGCTAAGGTAATAGCCTTTGACATAGACCTTGACCTTGCAATTCTAAAAATGGAAACCCTGCCCTCTCACACCGAAATCATAGAGCTTGCCAATCCAGAAGAGATCAAGATAGGCGAGGAAGTTGTTGCTATAGGTCATCCTGAACAGGGAGGGCTCTGGACTCTGACTTATGGAAGGATAAGCGGCGAGATTTTGAACCATAATAATATCCAAGACAAGGATGTATATCAGACAGATACAAGCGTAAACAGGGGCAATTCAGGTGGCCCTCTGCTTGATAGAAGAGGCTATATGGTCGGAATCAATTCTAACATTGCGAGATTGGGTTCCGGCAATCTGCCAATAACAGGCGTAAATTTTGCCATTAAGTCATCCGTAGTTAAAAAGTGGATCGAAAAACAAGGGGTTATAATTGCCTATGGTAAAAAATCCCTACATGGAGATATTCAGGTGGTTAAGACAGAGAATGAAGAAATAAAGGTAGAAGATAAAAAATCTGCTAAAATAGAGTCGTCTGAAACTCCGGATGATAAAATACTCACTCCGAAAAGACCCTATAATTTTGATGATCTGTTTAAGGAGGTTGAAAAAGAAATGGAAGATATGATGGAGGAGATGAGGGGGAAAATTAGAAAAAGGGAATGAGATAAGGATTTGTTCATTGCTAACACCGTTCCAATAATTGTCATGCTGAACTCGTTTCAGCATCTATTACCATGAGATCCCGAAACAAGTTCGGGATGACAGATAGGAGTGTGAAGATGATGCGGAAATATATATTAAATTCCTTAGCAGCGGTATTTTTTATGATCGGCTGTGCTACAACCCAATCACAGGTGCAGGTAACAGAAAAACCCAATCTGCTAAGCTAAACTATATTATGGTATAATTGCAGGAAAGGAGGCATGTCATGGACTGGAGAGAAAGAATAACAGTTGACCCATTCGTATGTCATGGGAAAGCGTGTATTAAAGGGACACGCATTATGGTTTCGGTTATACTGGATAATTTAGCAGAAGGTGTCAGCGAAGAAGAAATTTTGAAAAGCTATCCATCACTGAATCCTGCAGATATCAAAGCAGCTATATCCTATGCTGCTGAACTGTCTCGTGAAAGAGTGGTATCTGTAACAGCATAGAGCGATATGCAATTCAAGATAGATGAAAATCTACCGATTGAAATTGCAGCACTGCTTATTAATGCTGGTTACGATGCAAAAACTGTAAATGAACAAAAGTTGCAAGGTGTAAAAGACAATGCACTCATTGATGTATGTAGTAGTGAACATCGTGTTTTAGTGACGCTGGACACAGATTTTTCTGACATTAGGGCATATCCACCACAAGATTTTTCAGGGATTATTGTTTTACAGGTTCGCAGTCAAGCAAAGCAACATCTTATAAAAACTTTTTATCGGGTTATACCTCTTATTGGTCGTGAACCCTTAAAACAACACTTATGGATTGTAGAAGAAACGAGGATACGTATTCGGGGTAAAGATGATGAATCATAAAATCTACTTTTTGCCTGCAAACCATTATGTACGGAGGGTTAATATGAGTAATCGTTTATTGTTTCTTGGGGTTATTGTATCCTTCCTGATAATTGGCTGTGCTACGACTCAATCCGAGCAAAAGGTTGAAAGGACTAAAAAGGTGGATGTTGATACAGTCATCTCTAAGCTATCTCACCAGATATCTTCTACAATGCTTGAACAGAATAAAAGAAGGGTCGCTGTTATGAATTTTACACTCCAGACAGGGGAGATGACAGAGCTTGGGTTATATCTTTCCGATAAATTAACGAACAGCCTCTTTCAATATCGAGATAAATTTGAGGTTGTAGAACGCACCCGCCTCGAATCTGTTTTAAAGGAGATGAAACTCGGCCTTACAGGGATAATCGATGACAAAACTGTTCAATCCATAGGGAAGGTCCTCGGCGCTGATGCAATAGTAATAGGGTCAATAACGGATTTGGGAGGAGAAGTTGACATTAATATTCGGATGTTAGGGACAGAGCGGGCGAATGTGCTTGCAGTAGCAAGCGCTCTGCTTGAGAAGAGCGATGCCATTGTGAAGCTTATGGGGAGTGTTCAAATAACTGAACCAGGTGCAGCTAAAACACCAGCGCCTAAAACGGGTGCAACTACACCGCCTCAACCAAAGGCGATGCCAAAGGTAGTGGCAAATGACTTTACCTTTGAGGCAAGAGACTGTAAATGGTATGGGGAAAGAGTATTATGCAACATAGTAATTGTGAATAACCTGCAAGAAACAAGACGAATTGGAGTTACTCTTAACTATGGTGTGGTGGCATACTCCCGCCTTATTGATAATTTCGGAAATCAGCATAGAGCCGAGGAACTTATTTTTGGTGGGCAAAGAGCGCCATACGGAGGCGGATTTGGAGATATTTATCAAGACGCTCCTCATAATTTGCCTATGAATTTCACTCTTATTTTTAGAGGTGTCTCTCCAAACGCTTCAAGTGTAAGCACGATTATCCTTTGTGGGGCATATAACAGCAGTGGATATAACATAGGTTTGGAGAAGCAGTTCCAGGCCGTTCTCCGCAATATCCCATTAACTAAGTGAGGATTAAAAAGTATGCTAACTATATAACTATGGTATTTGAATGGGTATATAAACTGGTATTGAGCATACTGGTTTAAAAATAAAAGAGGGACGGAATATGAAAAGGTTATTTGTATTGTTGTTCATTTTAATTGCCATTTTTCTTGTAAGTAGAGCAGAGGCGAAATCACTGAAAAAAGGCGAGATTTATCGTTCGTTACAAGGGGACACTATAGAGGTTATTTCAAAGAGTGAATTAGAGATAAGCGAAAGAGGAAAAACTATACTTGCCGAGTATGATTTCAAAGGAGATAAACTGCGTGTAGTCACCAATGTTGTGGGGACAAAGATGGTCACATACTATCTATTAACAAAAGAAGGACTGAAGGATGAGAAAACAGGGGAGGTTTACTATTCTAAAGACACATTACCTCCAGCGGTAAAAATGCAAGAGCGAGTAAAGGAAGAAAAAAGGGAAAGAGAAAAGATGCAAACCGCAGTAATTAGTGGGGATACAAAGATGGTGAAAATCTTATTAGACAAAGGCGCCGATGTAAATGCTGTGAATGTAAGAACCAGCAATGGATGGACAGCGTTCATTACAGCAGCTAGAGATGGTCATACTGAGATTATAAAAATCTTATTAGACAAGGGCGCTAATGTAAATGCAACAAATTACGATGGTGCAACAGCCCTACAGTGGGCAGCAGGTGGTGGCTTCACTGAAATTGTAAAAGTCTTATTAGTTAAAGGTGCAGATGTGAATGCTAAAAGTGACAATGGCTATACCGCTTTGATGTGGGCAGCAATGAACGGGTATTATGAGATTGTTAAAATCTTATTAGATAAAGGCGCTGATGTAAATCCTAAAGACCAGTGGGGGAGATCAGCTTTTAAAAGGGCCGAAGAGAAAAGACATATCGATATTGTGGAATTACTAAGAAAGGCTGGGGCTAAGTGAATTACCCACCAGTAAGTTGCGGATTATCCTAAAATCTCCCCTCCTTTGCCCCCTCCATATCCTTCCACCACAGGCGGGGGAGGACAGAGGACAAAGGTGGGGGGATTATTATAGGGGAGGGTGAAAACAGGACTTATAATCACCCCCACCCTCCCCCATCAAGGGGGAGGGAATATTTGTTGGCTCTGTAGCTTGCTACAGGGAATTATCAATTTAAATAGCATTAAAGGAAACCTACATTCCACCAGCTATTGCACCACTCAGCACTTCGTTCGGTGTAGCATAAT
>CAKKSD010000066.1 GCA_919902995.1 Thermodesulfovibrionia bacterium | reverse complement strand
CAGGAACTTGAAGAGAGGTTCAGGATTGAAGGCATTGTAGGAAGCCACGGCAGTATGCAGGAAATCTTCAAGATAATCAAAAAGGTCTCTAACAGTAATTCGACCATCCTGATATATGGGGAAAGCGGTACTGGCAAAGAGCTTGTAGCAAAGGCAATACATTATAACAGCACGAGAAGAATCAGGCCCTTCATGGCCATAAACTGCGCCTCAATCCCGGAAACACTTCTTGATAGCGAGCTCTTCGGTTTCGAGGCAGGCGCCTTTACAGGTGCAATAGGAAGGAAGATAGGACTTTTCGAGGCATCTAATGGCAGCACACTCTTTCTTGATGAGATAGGAGATTTAAGCCCTGATATGCAGGCCAAGATCCTGAGGGCATTACAGGAAAGGGAGATAAGGAGACTCGGAAGCAGGGAGAACATAAAGGTGGATGTGAGGATTATATCTGCAACAAATAAAGACCTCGAAAAAGAGATGAAGATGGGGAGATTCCGTGAAGACCTCTATTACCGCCTTCAGGTAATCGCTATAAAGATTCCCCCTCTTAGAGAGAGGTATACAGACATACCCGAACTTATAACCCATTTTATAGAGAAAAATAACAGGCTACTCAGCAAGGATATAAAAGGCATATCCGAAGAGGCACTCAGGATTTTGTTGGCCTACCAATGGCCGGGCAATGTGAGACAGCTTGAATCTATTATTGAGAGGGCAGTACTTCTCACAGAAGGTAGATGGGTTCTCCCTGAAGACCTCCCGGTGGAAGTGCGGAACCCTTTAGTATCTTCAGGCATGCTTGATATAGAAATCCCCGATGAGGGGATATCATTAGAAGAATTAGAGAAGAGGTTGATACTTAAGGCTATGGGAAAAAGTGGAGGAGTGATTACAAAGGCAGCCAAACTTCTCGGCATGAGCTTCAGGACTCTACAATACCGTCTTGAGAAATTCGATGTTAAGAAGGAGTCTTCCAGTATACCAAATGGTATAAGGAATATACCAAAAGGTTGAAAAATCACTGTCAATATTCCTTATATCTGTTTTAACTCATTAATAAATAAGAGGGTTTATTTAATTATAGACCTGGCATATTAAGTGCATATATAGATGTGATTCTAATTTTGAAAGGAGGTGATTCCATGAAGAAACTTATAGCCATTATAGTAGCCTCATTATTTGTCCTTTCAGTAGCAGGACTTTCCTTAGCACAGGAGAAGAAGGAAGAGAAGAAGGCAGCTCCTGCAAAGGCTGAGGAGAAGAAGGCAGAGCCTGCAAAGGCTGAGGAGAAGAAGGCAGAGCCTGCAAAGGCTGAGGAGAAGAAGGCAGAGCCTGCAAAGAAGGAGAAGGTAAAGGCAAAGGTTCTCACAGTAACCGGAGATGTAACAGCGGTCGATGCCGCAGCAAAGACAGTTACTGTAAAGGGTAAGGATAAGGATGTTACCCTCGATACATCCGGTATAAAAGGCCTTAAGGTAAAGGTTGGCGACAACGTAACAGCCAAATACACTGAGAAAGATGGTAAGAATGTAGCCAAGTCAATAAAGGCTGCAAAGGCTGCGAAGAAAGCAGAACCCAAGAAAGAAGAAGCAAAGCCTGCAGCAAAGCCGGCCGAGCCTGCAAAACCAGCAGAGCCAGCAAAGAAATAGAAAGATTACAGTTTTAGATTTTAAGTCAAAGGGGTGGTCATAATTGACCACCCCTTATTATTTTCCGACCTTCCACATCTGTCATTCTGAATCCCGATTCCCATCGGGAAGGAGAATCTCGTCTTTTACAGAACTCTTCAGCTATAATAAACCTCGATGGCAAAAACTAACCTCAAGGACATGTCAAAAGGGGAGTTGGAATCCTTTGTCCATAAATCAGGTCTTCCTTCATATAGAACAGGACAACTCATCCACTGGATATATGAAAAATATGTAAGATCAATAGATGAGATTACAGAATTCTCAAAGGACCTACATAAAAGGCTGTCCGAAAAAGCCTATATCAGTAATCTTAAACCACTGAAAAGAGAATCATCAAATGACGGAACAGAAAAGTACCTCTTTCATCTTGAGGATGGGGAGACTATCGAAAGTGTCCTTATTCCCGATGCCGACCGTATAACCCTCTGCATATCTTCACAGGCTGGCTGTGCCATGGGTTGTAAGTTCTGTCTTACAGGGGAGATTGGACTGAAAAGGAACCTTAAGGCATTTGAGATTGTTGACCAGATAATCTCAGTAAAAAGAGTCTTGAGTCTTGAGTCTATGGTCATGACTCCAAGAGAGAAAAGAGTGACCAACATCGTCTTTATGGGCATGGGTGAACCGCTTGCAAATTTCGATGAAGTAGTCGAGGCATTATGGAGAATGACAGAGTTTATGGGAATCTCAAATAGAAGGATAACCCTTTCTACTGCAGGGATTACTCCAAAGATCCTCGAAATTGCAGACAGGTCGCCACATGTGAACCTTGCAGTATCCCTCAATGCAACCACAGATGAGGTTAGAAACAGGCTGATGCCTTTAAATAAAAAATACCCCATAAGGAGTCTTCTCGATGCGTGCAGGAGATTTCCGCTCGAGCCGAGAAGAAAGATCACCTTTGAATATGTGATGCTTGATGGGATTAATGACAGAATGGATGATGCAAGGAGGTTGATAAGGTTACTTAAAGGGATAAGGTGTAAGGTAAACCTCATACCCTTTAATCCCTACGAAGGAAGCGAATTCAGCCGCCCCTCTGATGAGAAGATCCTGAGATTTCAGAAGGTGTTAGTGAACGGTGGACTTACAACATTGATAAGGAAAAGCAAGGGGCAGGACATCCTCGCAGCCTGCGGACAACTCAAGGCAGGGTATGTTTAACCTTCTCTTACTTATTTTCTTGATAAATAAGAAATCCAGAGGGGGGTTTTAAGGAATAAGTAGAGCGTTTTACTCTGACTTCCGACATCTTATAAAATATTCTCTTGCAGAATCTATGATGCCCTCAACACCTGCGTTTTTACAGGCAATACCTTTGTTGGCTTCCGTTCCCCTTTTGTAAGGTAGTTCAATATTTCAAACCCTATAACGCTACCATCGTCGGCAATTGAGTAAATAATTTCTTTACCTACATCGCTTTCTTTACAAAAGGCCTCCTTCTTACTACTAAAGCGGACATGAAGCGTATTGCCTTTCTCATCATATACAATCTTAATCTGTTTCATATATAGTTACCCCCTTTTTAATCTTGTCTGTTAAATATGCGGTGATAATAAAACCATCTCCGTTAAGATGGCGACAAACGACACACAAAAAATAACTACTATAAGGTGCATAATAAAGATATACCTTTTTATCTTCTTTGCTGAGTCTGAATCCGATAGAACCATATGCGAGATTAATGGGGAAAGGAATGTCGATTGATTTATCTTTTTCATCTTCTTTCTTAAACTTAAAAATTATACTGCCTTTAGGTAAGTCCCATTGTCTTTCAAATATAGGATTGTCATCGTCCAGCAGTCTAACATCTATCACCCCTTTGTTACATGTAAGGACACACTTATACCATTTGTCTAAAGATAGACTTTCAGTAAAATTCAGCTTGGCCTCTTCAGATTCCCACGGTTTCCAACCCCCATTGATTCTAATATGTGGCCGTATTCCGTTTGACCGAATCTGCAGCATTACATAATTTGAAAGATTTACAGCTCGCACTATGGCCCCAAGACAATCCTTTATTATTTTGAAGTTAAAAGAGAACTCATAATCGCTCCAAGCCAAACACTTGGAATAGATATGGCCAGATCCAGAGTTTGTAATTGAAAAACAATTATGCGTTCTCTCATACTCAAAAATGCCTTTCCCTATCCAATTATATTTATCTTGTTCCCGTGTCATTGAGATAAAATAAAAATCCCTATCTCTTGATTGCAAATAGATAACTACAAATGCGGACAAAAGAATGATTATTGCACTTAATTCGTTGGACTCCGACACCTGTAGTAAGATGACAGCTGAAACAGCAGTTATCAAATCATACTTATGGCTACTTAAAAAATAATAAAATCTTCTAAGCCGATCCATTATTTTAACCCTCAATTACCTTCCTCTCATTTTCCGTTATCCCATAAAGCCCATAGACGATCTCATCTATCTTCTCATTAGTGATCGCAATCTCACGCTCTATTTTCTCACGCTCTGCGGATGGAGGAAGGTAGTTTTTCTTTTTGTGGAGCTCGAGCATTCGGTCAACGAGGGAGACGAGCTTGTCGTGAATGACTTTTTCGGATGGTTTGTTGAAGTCAATAGTGCGGATGGGAAATTTAGCAAGTTCTTTGACCTTAAACTGTGGAAATATCTTGCGTTGCAATTTATCAAAACTTTTTTGGAACCAAAATGATAGCAACCGTGAGTTTAAAATGCCAAGCAAGTAATAATAATTGTAACCACCACTGATATTAAAAACGACCATACTGTTTATATCGTTTAAACATTCCTCTTCAGTATAAACTGCATGGATACAATAAGGAGGCGAGGATGGAATTTGTCTTATAAGTATTCGCTCTCCTTGAAATGGAATTGATCTGCGGGGCTCTGCAAGCCAATCTCCATAAGAAAGATACTCTTTTGACCAACCAAGATAGTATCTTATAACATCTTTTCCGTCTAAATATTTTTTATAGGTTTTATTACGTAGTACCGTTGAATGAAAAATCCTTTCTTTTTTTACAAAATCTTTTTGTTTTGGTTTACCTTTACCTGTTTGATATGCCTTTAGACCTGTAGAGACAGTGGCAATTTGTGAAAGATAAGCCCCCTGCTTTTTGACTTTACTTACAATTGATAAAATGCCATCTTCTTTTACTTGAGAGATACCCAAAATATAATCTTGAGCAGATATCGTTTTATGGCTCAATGTTTTAGAGAAAGTCTCATTCCCATAAAACAGTTCACCAACAATGGGGGTTACTTTCTTTCCTCTCTCATAGAAAACTATTACTGTATCAACATTTGCGGATTCAAAAACTTTTTCTAAGTTGTTATATATTTTAAGAGCACCTCTTTGTTCAATATAAAATTTTCTCAACTTTACAAAGGAGTCAATAGTTAGCCAATTACTTGGAGTTATAAAACCGAGTGAACCATTTGTATTTAGTAATCTAAAAGACTTTTCAAGAAAAAGACCAAAGGTGTTTAGTTGCATTCCTTGATAATGATAATGTGAATAGTAGTAATTTTTTTCTTCAGGAGTAAGTCCTCTATCTCTTGTAAAAATATACGGCGGATTTCCTATAACCACATCGAACCCTCCGTTCTCCATTATCTCGCCAAATCCTGCGGTTTTTGAGCTCCAGTCAAAGGGGTTGATGCGGCTTTTGGTTTCGTCATCCCATTCTTTTTTATTTGTCATTCCGACTTGTTCGGAATCTTTCAGAAAGATTCCCGACGTAGCGGGAATGACCTCACGAGTAGGGATGACAGGAGAAAAGAGGCTATCAAAAATATCATACCTAATCAGACTGTTTCCGCATTTGATGTTATTGCTCAGTGGTGGCAAGAGATGTTGCTTCTTTGGCAAAACGCCTCTCTCTCCTTCCAATGCTTTAAGATAAAGACTCATCATTGTAATCTCCACTGCCTGTGGGTCTATGTCAACACCGAAGATATTATTTCTTAAAATCTTTGCCTTTTCATGAAGGGGCAAGGTTAGTTCTTCAGGAGATATTTTATAATATGGGAAAAGGTGAAGGGTCTGTGCTTCTTTTGGATGTTCACGATAATATTTAAGATGATAATCAATCAGGTATTGATATGCACCGAGCAAGAATGAACCCGAACCGCATGCAGGGTCAAGGATTTTAATCTTTTCTATCTGCCTCGGCATCTTTCCTTCAATGAGTTTTCCGACAGTATTTTTTACGATATAGTCAACGATATACTTGGGCGTGTAATAAACCCCTCCTGCCTTTCTTACTTCTGGTTTTTCTTCAACCTTAATCCTCTGAGGCGTAACCCTTATTGTGCTTCCAAGATAGCGTTCATAGATGCTTCCAAGAAGTTCTACCCCGATAGCATCAAAGCGGTAACGACTCTTTGGGAAATAGAGGTTTTCTATAATCTCGGCAAGGAGATTTGAATCCACATCTGCTGTTTCACAGGCATGGGGCTTGAATATATCTCCATTTAAGTCAGCATTAACCTCATGAAAGAGGCCTGCAAGATGGGTCATTATGGATTTTCTTTTTCCTTCTTCTTTCCATTGAGCAACAATCTCCCATAGTTCCCTTTCAGGTCTGATCTTTCTGTCCTCAGCAATCCGAATAAAGATAATCCTGTCAAGGAGCCTCTGGACAACATCATTTAAAACCTTTACATCGAATTCAGGATGCTACATTCAACCAGCAAGTGCAACACTTGAGTTAAAGACCTCAGAGGGTGTT
>CAKKSD010000065.1 GCA_919902995.1 Thermodesulfovibrionia bacterium | reverse complement strand
GAGCAGAGGCCTGAAAAGCCTCGTGTCCGCAGTTCGATTCTGCGACTGCCCACCACTTCTTATTATCGTTTTCCCTCAAAGAGTTCAAGCTGCATAGCCATTTCCCAGGGAAAGGAAACTGGATAATCAAGGTCGAAACATGCCGTACAGAACCTGCTTTGAGAATCAGGGATAACCTTTAACATCCCCTCTATACTCAAATAACCTAAGGAGTCAGCGGTTAAGAACTTTCTTATCTCATCTACGCTATGGGTAGATGCTATGAGTTCTTTCCTCGTAGGAGTATCTATTCCGTAAAAGCATGGGCCTACAGTTGGGGGAGAACCTATCCTCATGTGAACCTCCTTTGCACCTGCCTCCCTAACCATTTTCACTATCTTCTTACTTGTTGTCCCTCTGACGATAGAGTCGTCCACAACTATAACCCTTTTCCCTCCAACAACCTTTTTTACAGGATTAAGTTTGATCTTGACACCGAAGTGTCTTATCGATTGCTGCGGCTCAATAAATGTCCTTCCGACATAGTGATTCCTTATCAGTCCGAAGTCAAAAGGTAATTTTGATGCTTCTGCATAGCCGAGTGCATGCGGTACACCTGAGTCTGGCACGGGTATAACAAGATCTGCATCCACAGATGTCTCATGGAAGAGTCGTTTCCCAAGGTTCTTACGAATAAAATCAACATTCTCACCAAATATTATGCTATCTGGCCTTGCAAAATATATGAACTCAAATACACAATTGCTTGTCTTTGCTTGAGGAAAAGGATGAACTGACTCGACACCATTATGATTTATAATCACCATCTCTCCAGGTTCTATCTCCCTCAGGAGTGTTGCCTCTATAAGGTCAAATGCACAGGATTCCGATGCCACTACATGGGAATCATTAAGACTTCCCAGACAAAGTGGTCTGAATCCATTAGGGTCTCTAACCGCAATAAGCTCTTTTTCTGTAAGAATCAACAGGGAATAGGAACCCCGCAGTTTTGTCAAGGCATCTATTACCCTATTCTTAAATGTAGCTTCACGCGACTGTGCAATAAGGTGGATTATTACCTCGCTATCGTTGGTTGATTGAAATATTGAACCATAGGCTTCGAGTTCGTCCTTTATTATTCCTGCATTTACAAGATTGCCGTTGTGGGCGATAGCCATTGACCCGAGGGCAAAGTTAACTACAAGGGGCTGGACATTCTTTAATTCACTGCCACCAGTTGTTGAATAACGGTTATGCCCTATTGCTATATATCCAGGCAGTCTATTCATTCTCTCTTCAGTAAATATATCCGCTACAAGGCCCATATCCTTTTCTACATATAACCTTGCGCCATCTGAAGATACTATTCCGGAACCTTCCTGCCCTCTGTGTTGGAGCGCATATAGACCAAGATAAGTCAGATTTGCGGCTTCAGTATGTCCATATACACCGATTATTCCACATTCTTCACGAAATTTATCAAGCATCTTCAACCCTTTTTCTTATACTTCCTCTCCATTGGTTCTCTAATTCTCCAATAGATAGATTGATAGCGGTGAACTTTAAACCATTATCGGTGATATGTATTTTAAGCCTTTCCCCATCTACCCTACCGATTATTGACAGGGGAACCTCTTTATCCTTTGCTAACTTTTCTAAATCCTTTAATCTTTCCTCATTAATGGAAAAGATAATCCTTGAAGCTGACTCTCCAAAAAGCAGGGTGTCGGTCCTTATATCAGAACCTTTAAGTTCTATTTCTGCTCCTATAGGTTCACTTCCAGATATGCAGCATTCTGCTAATGCCACAGCCAATCCTCCCTCTGAACAGTCATGGGATGAAATTATAATACCTTCTTTTATCGCCTGAAGGCACAACCTTTGAATATTTATTTCTTTATTCAAATCGAGACTTGGTGGCATTCCTCTTTCCAATTCGTGAAATATATAAAGATATTCGCTACCACCAAGGTCATCTCCATTGTCACCAATGAGGACTATTATATCCCCTTTCCTCTTGAACCATTGGGTCATAGCCTGTTCAATATTATCTATAATCCCTACCATTCCTATAACAGGGGTTGGGTATATCCTTTGATCCTTCGTTTCATTATAGAAGCTCACATTACCACTGACCACAGGAATTTTAAGCCTCATACATGCCTCACTTATCCCATCAACCGCTTCGCTGAACTGCCACATAACCTCGGGCTTTTCAGGGTTACCAAAATTAAGGCAATCAGTAATAGCCAAAGGCCTTCCACCTGAACATACAATATTCCTCGCTGATTCTGCAACAGCTAATGCACCTCCGAGGAAAGGGTCCAGGTAGCAGTAGCGACTGTTACAATCCACTTTAATGGCGAGGGCTTTATCTGTACCTTTAACCCTTATCACTGCTGCATCGGACCCTGGAAGAACCGCTGTATTGGTTCTTACCATATGGTCATATTGTTCAAAAACCCATTCTTTACTCGCTATATTCGGTGAACCGAGAAGCTTTAAGAGTACATCGTTGTAATTCTTCGGAAGTTGTAGCTTCGATAGTTCGAGACTCTGTAACTCATTCTGTGAATCAGGTCTTTTAATCGTCCTGTTATATACAGGTGATTCCTCTGCAAGAGCCTTTGCCGGGATTTCTGCTACCACTATTCCCTTATCCTTAACTCTGAGGATTCCGTCATCCCTAACCCTCCCTATTACTACTGCCTCGAGATCCCATTTTTTAAAGATCTCTTCAACCCCTTTCTCTTTTCCCTTCTTGGCTACTATAAGCATCCTCTCCTGGCTTTCAGAAAGCATAAGTTCATAAGGAGTCATTCCTTCTTCTCTTGTAGGAATAAGGGAAAGTTCGATTTCTATTCCTGTCCCTCCCCTGCTTGCCATCTCAGAGGAAGAAGAGGTAAGCCCTGCAGCACCCATATCCTGAATTCCAACAATAAGGTCTTTATCCATTAACTCAAGGCAGGCTTCAAGGAGAAGTTTCTCTGTAAAAGGGTCTCCAACCTGAACAGTGGGTCTCATTTCTTCAGATTTCTCATCAAATTCATGGGAAGCAAGTAATGATGCACCATGTATCCCATCCCTTCCAGTCTTTGAACCTACGTAGATCACTGGATTATCAATACCAGCCGCTTTTCCTTTAAAGATTTTATCTTTTTTAGCTATTCCGAGGTTAAAGACATTTACGAGTATATTCCCGTTGTAGGTATCATTAAAATATATCTCTCCCCCAACGGTAGGGACACCGATACAGTTTCCGTATCCAGCAATACCGGAGACAACACCACTAAAAAGGTATTTGTGTTTGGGTTTATCTAAAAGACCGAACCTCAATGAATTAAGGGAGGCGATCGGTCTCGCTCCCATGGTGAATATATCCCTCAGTATTCCACCGACACCTGTTGCAGCACCCTGATATGGCTCTATGAAGGATGGATGGTTATGGGATTCCATCTTAAATACAGCTGCAAGTCCATCTCCTATGTCAATCACACCTGCATTCTCGCCAGGACCCTGAATCACCCAGGGTGCGTCCGTAGGAAACCTCCTGAGGTGAACCTTCGAGCTTTTATAACTACAATGCTCTGACCACATAACGGTAAATATGCCGAGTTCTGTATAGGAAGGTTCCCTACCAAGAATCTTAATGATTCTCTCATACTCCTCTTCAGTTAGTCCATGGGCTTCTATAAGTTCTTTTGTGATCTGAATGTCTTTCATATGAAATACATATAAACCTTTAGGGTGTCATGCCGAACTTGATTCGGCATCTCGTTTCTGTATCTTTTAAGACCCTGAAACAAGTTCAGGGTGACAAATTACTTCCTATAACTTCGATCAATGACTCAAATATCAATCTCCCGTCCTCATTCCCGATAACCCTTTCTGAACACCTCTCAGGATGAGGCATCATTCCTAAGATATTACCTTCCTTATTACATATCCCTGCTATGTTATTAACAGCACCGTTAGGGTTTGATTCTTCGGTAATCTCACCGTTTCTTGTAGAATATCTGAAGACTATCTGACGATTCTCCTCAAGAGATTTAAGTATTTCAGGGTCGGCATAGTAGTTACCTTCTGCATGGGCGATAGGAATTTTTAATACCTGACTTTTTTTACACGCTTTTGTATATGGAATATCAGTTTTCTCAACCTTTACATATACGTTCTTACAAATAAACTTTAAATCCTTATTTCTCATCATCGCTCCTGGAAGGAGCCCTGCTTCAAGGAGTATCTGGAAGCCGTTACATATTCCTAAAACGAGACCTCCGTTTTTTGCAAATCTCTCTACAGCTTTCATAACAGGTGAGAATCTCGCTATCGCACCTGTTCTCAGGTAATCACCATAGGAAAACCCACCCGGAAGGATAATAACACGGAATTTTTTATCTATCCTTTCTTCCTTATGCCAGATAAATTGCACATTCTGATTGAATACCTGTCTCAAGACATGGTAGCAGTCATGGTCACAGTTACTTCCAGGGAATATAACTATTCCGAACAATAATTCCTCCTATCGATATGCTTCCCTGCGGTGTCGAACTCGCATTACTTTCACTATCTTTTCCTTGTCATTAACCTCATAGATAATTCGGTAGTCTCCAAGTCTAATTCGCCAATCGCTTTTTGAGCCGGTAATTTTACGACACCCTGAAGGCCTCGGCTCTTTAGCAAGAGCCTTGATGTAGGTAATAATATGGTTATAATCATCTGCCGAAAGACGACTTAAGTCCTTTTCCGCTGTCCGCTCGAGATAGACCTCATACACCCGGTCTATACTCCTTAAGGAAGTCTTTCAGTTTTTTGAACTTTAAGGGTTTCTTTCTTATCTCTTCAAGCATCTTCAAGTCCTCCGCATCTTCCAACCTCTCTAACATCTCATGGTATTCTTCAATATCCAGAATAACCGCTGATGGCCTTCCTTCCCTGATCACAATTTCAGGCGACTTCTTTTTAACTTTTACTTTCATATATTCATCTCCAATTAAAAGAGCTACGAAATAAAATAATCCCCTCCCCTCTTAGATTCTGAGGATACAGGGAATATAAAATTATCTCATAAAACCTTCAGGAATTCAAGGAATTTATCTCCCTTTGAAAACCCTTGACACCCCTTTTTTGAAAAAGTTAAGATGCATATGCGACATGTCTACATCATGCGCAGCCTTAACTTTAATAAATATTGGAGAAATTCGTTACATGTTCAACAGAAAAACTTTATTTAGAAGAAACAAAACAACTAACTCTTCAGGCAAGAGCATCCCCATCGACCCAGTGAAATCCAAATGGCTCGACCGTTTCAGCGAGCCCCAGACTGGCCATGCCATAGACGCTGAACAGGCGTACAACCAGAGCATGGAGGAGGCTAAGGTTTTTTCCGAGAACGGCCTTTTTCAAAAAAACGACGTGTTTCTCGATTTGGGGAGCGGTAACGGTCGTCAGGCCATAGGACTTCTGGAATACGGCATTAAGAAATACGTGGGCATTGAACCGGTCAAGGAAAGTGTGGAGTTCTCTAGAAGGACGTTCAGTGACTATCTGCAGTGCGAGTTCATCTGGTTGAACCTCAAAAATGACCAGTACAATCCAACCGGTACGATAAACCCCCTTGAGATGCGCATACCCTTTGAGGACGGATATTTCGACGCAGCCATCGCAGGCTCACTCTTCACTCATCTTGGAAGCCTCGATGTATGCGAGCACTATCTTGGCGAGATACACCGTGCCCTTAAAACTGGCGGCAGGCTATTCTGTACATGGTTCCGCAATCCGCCGAATGCTTTGAGCGATGATCATAAGCGCTCTGTATTCAAGGAGGCGGATATAATCACCATGTCTACGAAGTATTTCACGGTATATCACACCTATGGTGGAATGAGCGACCAGTTTCATGATCAGTGGTGTCTGTACTGTCGGAAGTAGCCAGCTCAACCAGCCTTATCTCCTTCTCTTAATCACAAGATAAGGGAGTGCTAATAGTGGAATCCCCCTGTGCATCCTTACCCTTCTCTTTTTTGAAAAGAGAGGAGTAAGAGGGTGAGTTTATAAGTTTTATTGTAAAACGCTAACGTTTACGATTACTTACGGAAAGCTAAAACTCAGCGGTGGATTTGTGAAATCGAAACTAACAAAAGCTCTTTTTGTAATAATAAAATAATCCCCTCACTCTGAGATATTTCAAAGGAAGAGGATATAAAATTATCTCATAAAACCTTCAGAAATTCAAGGGATTTATCGTCCTTTGAAAACCCTTGTCACCCATCTGGGTTTTGATATAATCGAGCTAATTAATATGCATTATTCTCTACCAAATTTTATACTGATGTGAGCACAAAAAGTTCAGGTAAAAAACATAGGCGTCTACGCAGATTGAACTTAAAGAGAAGAAACAGTTAATTGACAGTATTTATCCTATGGAGAGAGTTGGGATATCAGAAACAGGTTCGGATACAACGCCAAAATACGAGTATATTCTAACTCAAGAGCGGCTGTGAACAAGTTAATTATTATTTTACGTCACAATATAATATGGTGATAATCGCTACTGGAGAATAAGGAAAAATGCAAACAATACTATTTAAAAACGGTATAAGATACATCGAAAAGAAATTCGATAGTGAGAGAGAATTTGAAGAATTGGTTTTTAATAATTCCAAAATGCTATTTGGTGAAAATACTATTTTGATCGATGTCAAAAGGAAAATAGGGAATCAATTTCTTGGTGGCATCATACCTGATTTCTTCTTGATTGATTTAACTGACAAAGGAAATCCAGAGTTTTATTTGGGCGAGGTTGAATTAGCGTCCCACGAGTTTTTCCACCATATATTTCCTCAGATAACCATATTTTTGCATTTTTCAAGAATCCAACGAGTCAAAAAGAGTTGATTGAAAAAATCTATAATTTGATAAATTTAGATGACAATATCAAAACTGAAATTACAGAGACTTATACGGACACATGGGGGAAAATCGTAAAACAGTTAGTCTTGAAAAGATTTGTTTCAGGTGATGCAATTATCTTATCTTTATCTCCTGACTTTGAAAATATTGAAAGTTTCGAGTTGATTGTTGATGAGGAAGAAGGAGACGAAGACATCGAGTCAGTCCAGAAATACACAGAGGAATATCATTTGGAAGACGTAAGTACAGTGGTTAAAGATATTTTTACAAGGTTCAAAGAAACCCTTTCTGATTGCATTGAAAATATTGTTTTTAATCCTCAACGATACTACATTTCAATCAGGAAGAAAAGAAACTTTGCATATTTTAAAATTAAACGTAAAAAAAATTAGAATCGTCGTCATGGCAAAGGAAGATTTTGTTAAAACTAAAATAAAAAATCATCAGATAAAGACCCTATCCGAGGGTGTTCAAGATTTTTATAATGGTGATTGCTGCGAAATCATCATTGAAAAAATAGAAATTTGGATGAAATTATAAACTTGTTGATCGAAATACAAAAATAAAGAAGCATATAGGGTCAGACTCGACTATTGACATATGATAAAAAAGGAAAATTATTATTTATTGCCCGCAGCGGCAGATAGCAACGTGCTTGAATCTTACAAACACCCAAAGGCTTCGCCCTTCTCAAGCACTCGAGATTTTAGGGCGGAATTGTGACCGCTTGTTAGAAGTTGTTTTTAATGGTATATTGGTAATCAAGGAGGTGATTAAATGGCAGATGTAAAACAAGAGATTATCCGGATGATTCAATCGTTGCCTGATGAGGTTACTATTGATGACATTATTGCTGAACTATATTTTAAACTTCAGGTTGATGCCGGTTTGAAGGAGTTGGACGAAGGTAAAGGTATTCCTCACGAAGAAGTTGAAAAACGGTTATCCAGATGGCTTACAAAATAAAATGGTCTCCACGCGCATTTTTTAATCTTGAAGAAATATGTGATTATATCACCAAAGATTCTGAACATCAGGCTAAAAGATAAACAGAAATTAACAGGCAAATGCTACGAACTTCTTTTAGCCTGCAACCGTTATCTCTTATCCCTCTATCTCAAACCTATAATCTTCTATCACAGTATTTGCAAGAAGTTTCTCACACATATCCTTGATTTCCCTTTCAGCCTCAGACTTTGACTTGCCATTAAGGGTAATCTCTATATATTTACCTAATCTTATATCCTCGATACCTTTATATTCGAGATGTTCTAATGCCTGTTTTATTGTTTTACCCTGAGGGTCAAGGACTCCCTTTTTAAGGGTTATATAAACCTTTGCTTTAATCATTGATTATTCCTTTCCAAATACCCTTTCGAAGATTCTATTAACATTCCTGAGATAATATTTCATATCAAAACACCTCTCTATATCTTTTTTCTTTAGATATTTACTGATCTTTTTATCGGTCTGAAGTAACTTCTTGAAGTCCTTACCCTTCTCCCATGCCTCCATCGCTCTTGACTGTACAAGTCCATAGGCTTCTTCTCTTGAAAGACCCTTATCAGATAGTTCTAAAAGTACCCTCTGGGAAAATATAAGACCTTTTGTTAACTTCAAGTTTTTCTTCATGTTATGTTTGTAAACAATTAAATTATAAAGTATATTTATGAATCTCGCGAGCATAAAATCGACAAGGATTGTGCTGTCTGGAATTATCACCCTCTCTACTGAAGAATGGCTTATATCCCTCTCATGCCATAAGGGGATATTCTCCATAGATGCAAAGGCATTTGCTCGTACAATCCTCGCAAGACCTGAAAGGTTCTCACATCCTACAGGATTTCTTTTATGCGGCATAGCGGAAGAGCCCTTCTGACCTTTCTCAAAGGGCTCTTCAACCTCAAGCACCTCTGTCCTCTGAAGATGCCTTATCTCTGTAGCAAATTTTTCTAATGAGCCCGCAATTATTGCCAGCGTGGTCAGATATTCCGCATGTCTGTCTCTCTGTATTATCTGATTTGATACAGATACAGGTTTAAGTCCCAGCTTTCTGCATACATATTCTTCCACTTCTGGATCTATATTCGAATATGTCCCTACAGCCCCTGAAAGCTTACCGTAGCTTATCATCTCTTTAGCTCTCTCCATTCTTTCCAAATTTCTCTTCATCTCCTCATACCAGAGTGCGAGTTTGAGTCCAAAGGTTATAGGCTCTGCATGTATACCGTGGGACCTCCCTATCATAATGGTATCCTTGAATTCAAAGGCCCTCTTTTTTATTACCTCAAGAAGCCTTTTAATATCTTCGATTATTATATCCGCAGCCTCTCTCATAAGCAGAGCAAGGGAGGTATCGAGGATATCAGAAGAGGTAAGTCCCTTATGTATATATCTTGAAAGTCCCCCTATCCTGTCTTCAAGGTTTATTAGAAAAGCGAGGACATCATGCTTCACGGTCTTCTCGATATCGTCTATCCTCTTTATATCAATGCCTGCCTTCTTTCTGATAGACTTAACAGCTTCCTTTGGTATCTCGCCCAATTCAGAAAGCGCCTCACAGGAGAGGATCTCGATTTCAAGCCATTTCTCGAACTTATTCTTTGGCTCCCAGATCCTTCCCATTTCGGGTCTTGTATACCGTGGAATCATCTTTTCATCTCCCGAGAGCAATTCTGTCTATAAGGTAATCTGAGATACCCGCTTTTTTCATCTTTTCCTGTGTCTTCTTATAGTTGTATGAAACCCTTTTTATTTTCACAGTAGATCTTTCTTTATCGAAGATAGCATAAGCTGCATCTGCGTTTCCATCTCTTGGTTGTCCAACACTTCCAACATTTATAATGTATCTATGTTCTTCATCTATTATTGCCTCTTCACTTATTATTTCGATCCCCCCTGAGTTATCCATTTTAATAATTACAGGAACATGGGAATGACCGATGAAGCATATTCTCTGAGTGAAGTATCGGAAATTCTCTATGGCATCCTCTACTGTAAATATATAATTCCAGTTTTGGGGTCTTTTAGGCGTTGAATGGACGAGAAATAAGTCATCTTTAGTGATTTCAGTGTTGAAAGGCAATTGTTTAAGGTATCCCTTCTCCTTTTCGCTCAGTTCTCCCATTGTCCACTCTATCGCATCTCTGGCATAGGGATTAAAATAAGATATATCTGTAAGCCCGATAGCGGCATGATCATGGTTTCCTACAATTACTATATTTGCCGTTTCTCTTATCTTGGTAATACATTCATTGGGGTCAGGTCCATATCCCACAATATCTCCCAAACAAAGGACCTGATCCGGGGATTCCCCTTCAAGTTCAAAGAGAACTATATTGAATGCTTCGAGGTTACTGTGAATATCTGAAACGATGGCATAACGCACTCCCTAATCCTTTCTCATCTCTTTGGCAATCGTATCAAGGACCCCGTTTATAAATGAACCCGATTCTTCTGTACCATATTTTTTTGCGATTTCTATTGCCTCATTTATAATAACACTTGAAGGTATCTCATGTCTTTGGTGTAGTTCGTATATAGAAAATCTCAGGATGTTCCGATCAACAGAGGCCATTCGATCAATGGACCAATTTTCTGAGTATTCAGTGATTATTTTATCTATTTCTGTGGTATTATTGACTGTCCCCTTTACCAATATTCTTGTATATTCCTTTATATCTTCAGAGGCTGCATTTTCATTCAGGAATCCCTCAAGCATCTCGTCTGTGAGATTTTCCTGTCCCAAATCCAGTCTGAAAAGAATCTGAAGTGCTAACTCCCGCGCCTTTCGTCTTTTTCCCATTAGTTTTCATTTCTTGGTTGGAAGATTCTTCATTACATTTACCATCTCTATAGCAGTCATAGCTGCATCCCAGCCTTTATTGTTTTTTACCCCTGCCCTTTCTATGGCCTGCTCGATATTGTCTGTAGTAAGAACACCAAAGATTACCGGTATACCATGCTCCAAAGCGGTAGCAGCTATTCCTTTGGATACTTCTGAACTTATGTATTCAAAGTGGGGCGTAGCACCTCTTATTACAGCCCCAAGGCATATAATTGCGTTATATCTCTTCATAAGTGCCATCTTTTTAGCAATTAAAGGAATCTCGAATGAACCAGGTACCTTCACAATCTCAATATCCTTATCTCCGGAACCATGCCTCTGGAGGGCATCTAAAGCACCTTCGAGGAGTCTGTTAGAGATAAAATCGTTAAACCTACTTACAACAATTCCAAATTTAAAACCTTTTGCCTGAATTTCTCCCTGGATAACTTTAGCCATCCTATCCTCCTGTTAATAAATAATAACCTTTTATACGGTTTCTAAAATATGGCCCAGCTTCCTCTTTTTGGTTTTGAGATAACCCTTATTTTTATCGTGTGGTTGTATCTCAATGGGTATCCGCTCCACAACTTTAAGACCGTAGCCTTCAAGCCCTATAATCTTTTTCGGATTATTTGTAAGTATCCTTATTTTATGGAGTCCAAGATCGGCAAGTATTTGTGCTCCTACACCATAGTCTCTCAGATCTGCCTTAAACCCTAATCTCTTATTTGCCTCTACAGTATCAAGACCTTTATCTTGAAGTTCATATGCCCTGATCTTGTTTGCAAGACCTATCCCCCTTCCTTCCTGTTTCATATAAAGGATTACACCTTTTCCTTCCTCTCTTATCATCTCCATAGCCTTCTTGAGTTGATCCCCACAATCACATCTCTTAGAACCAAAGACATCACCTGTAAGGCACTCGGAATGAACCCTTACAAGAACATCATCCCCTGCTTTTATCTCCCCTTTTACAAGTGCAAGGTGTGTATCTCTATCTATATCGTTTTCGTAGGCAATAGCAGTAAATTCTCCACCATATTTTGTAGGTATCTTTGTAAATGCCGTCTTTCTAACAAAAGACTCCTTTCTCATTCTGTATTCTATAAGTGCCTTTACTGTTACAATCTTAAGATTATGCCTTCTTGCAAATACGATAAGTTCTGGAACCCTTGCCATAGTTCCATCATCGTTCATGATCTCACAGATAACACCTGCTGGGTATAGCCCTGCGATTCTTGAAAGGTCTACTGATCCCTCAGTCTGGCCTGCTCTTTTAAGTACACCTCCCTTTTTTGCCACAACAGGGAAAATATGTCCTGGTCTTGCCAAATCCTCGGCCCTCGTTTTTGGGTTTATCGCTGTAAGAATCGTTTTCGCCCTGTCATGGGCAGAGATACCTGTGGTCACACCTTTTTTCGCTTCAATCGAAACCGTAAAAGCGGTACCGAAAGGAGCGGTATTGTCCTGTGTCATAGGATGCAACCTCAATTCTTCAGCTCTTTCCTGAGTGAGGCTCAGGCATATAAGTCCGCGACCATATTTTGCCATGAAGTTTATTGCCTGTG
Source organism: Thermodesulfovibrionia bacterium (assembly GCA_919902995.1). GTDB lineage: Bacteria > Nitrospirota > Thermodesulfovibrionia > JACRGW01 > JACRGW01 > JACRGW01. Next base: position 17,883 of record CAKKSD010000065.1, on the reverse strand, counting down.
GAGTAGTCTTTTCAGCTGCTATAGTAAGATCACCTTCATTTTCCCTATCCTCATCGTCGCATAGGATTATTATCTTACCCTTTTTGATATCCCCGATCGCCTCTTCAATAGTATTGAATTTATAGTTTATCCTTCTCATTTTTTATTAATATTTAATATGCATTCATCGGTTTGTCATTCTTGTTGAAACAAAAATAAGACTTAAATTATAATAAAATTTCACCATTTTGGGAATAATATCAAGGTATTTTCTAAAAACCATAATTGTTAACCGTTTATCTGTTCTATAAAACCGTATTCCTTGAGAGAATCCATAGTGATCCCTTTGTTTTCCCTATATAAAAGGATCCTCTCTACATATTTCCCTAAAATATCAACTTCTATGTTAACTTTATCGCCAACCTTTTTAAATCCCATTGTTGTTATCGTTGATGTATGGGGAATTATCACTACACCGAAATCACTCTCTGTAAGATCAGTGATTGTAAGACTTATCCCATCAATAGCTATGGAACCTTTAAGGACTACATATCTAAGAACCTCCTTTGGAGCCTTAATTCTGTAGAAGGATGAATCTCCAAGTGTTCTCTTTTCACTTATAATACCAACGCCATCGACATGACCTGTAACTATATGTCCACCTATGCGGTCAGATAGCCTTGCAGCCCTTTCAAGATTAACCCTATCTCCAATCCTTAATTCTCCAAGGTTTGTACTTCTTAACGTTTCAGGAGAAACATCTACTCTAAAGAGATCTTTTTTGATCTCGGTAACAGTAAGGCAGGTTCCATTTACACTTATACTATCCCCTATATCAGCCCCTTCAATGGTACTCCTTCCTTCTATAGTAATATCTGTATTGCCACTTTTTTTCTGAACCACCTTTATCTTTCCCAATTCTTCTATTATTCCTATAAACATCTTTTAATTTTTCCTTCTGCTAATTTTTGAATAAATTCTTATCTCATTAAAACTATATTATAACATAGAATTCATTCTGGAAAAGAAAAAAATAGAAGTACATATTAAATCCCTTGCACTCGGAATCAAATCTATTGTAGAATTTATATTAATGAATGAAGAATTTCTATATGATGTCATTATTATAGGCGGTGGTCCTGCAGGACTGTCAGCGGCCATTTATGCATCAAGGGCTAAGCTCAAGACCATCATTTTAGATAAATCGCCATTTTCTGGCGCCCTTGCCTATACTAACAGGATTGAGAACTACCCAGGACTTAAACCAATATCTGGCATTGAACTTCTTAATATATTAAGGAAGCAGGCCATTAATTTCGGTGCTGAATATTTTGAGATTCAGGTAGTAGGAGTTGATTTTAAAGTTGAACCTAAAAAAATTTTTACATTATCAGGTACCTATAATGCGAAGGCTGTAATAATAGCAACTGGTTCTATGGGAAGAAAACCGACTATAAAAGGAGAAGAAGAATTTCTGGGTAAGGGTGTCAGCTATTGTGCCTCATGCGATGCCACCTTTTTTGGAGGAAAGACAGCAGCCATCGTGGGAAGCTCTATGGAAGCACTTGAAGAGGCCGATGCGGTTTCAAAATATGCGAGAAAGGTCTTTATAGTCTGTCCTCAAAAAGAACTTCCATTCTCAAAAGAAAATCAGCCAGTGCTACAAAACGAAAAGATAGAAGTTCTTACTGGAAGAAGTCTTAATGCGATATTTGGTGATGATGTCGTAAAGGGTATTACAATTACTGATAGCTCTAATAATGTAACTAATCTTAACGTCGATGGCGTGTTTATATACCTTCATGGTACAAAACCGATTACAGATTTCCTTGAAGACGCTTTTAATATAGCCGAAGATGGATGTATAGAAGTTGATAGAGAAATGCAGACTTACATAGACGGCGTCTTCGCAGCAGGAGATGTCATCTGTAAGAGGGTTAGACAGGCAGTAATATCCGCTTCTGAGGGCAGTATAGCAGCACTTTCAGCCGAGAGGTATCTGTATCACAAAAAGGGAATGTTAGTAGACTGGAAATCTAAAAAGCCTTAAATTAATTTTTCTCTTGTATTTATTTTTTTTTAGTATATACTATTACTATGGTAGAAAAATTCCCTGCCTTGTTTGTGATAGGTAAAGAACTAAATCCGACTCTACTAATTTGGGAGCCGAGTCCAAAGATGTGTGAGCAAGCCCCATATGTCGGGGAAGCCTAATCTTCTTTGCAAGGCGCCCACCTGGTAAAAACCAGGGTTAAGTTTTTATCTACACGGCAACGGCGGGGTTAAGATTATATCCCTCATATCGTTGGGGAAATAACTACTAATTAATTTGAGGGTTAGGAGACAGTGATGGATGGAGCAATATCGATCGGTATATTAAAGGTTAGATACCTTTTATATCTTTTAGGTCTTTTAGGAACTCAGGGTAAATTAGAAACTTTAACGACTTTGTGGCAAAAACGGTTCATTCATGAAATTTATTCAAAGTCTAAAACGGATATAACACCCAACCCTGAAGGAATAGTGCCTTTACTTCTATTTCCTTTCTATGCTCTTCTGTAGTTATGAGGCATAACTCCTTTGACCTACCAAACTAATCCATCCTGAACTGTTCTCTTTATTAAAGTACGGTGTTTTGTGTCTGGATTTTTTTAAAATTATAATCTCCGTACTGATAACTCTGAAATGTAAAATGAGGACAGAACCATCTAATATAATCATGAATAAAGAGGTACCCTTAGCATGGAGAATGCAGCCTAAAAGCCTTGAGGAATTTGTTGGACAAGAGCATATTTTAGGTCCGGATAAGCTACTCAGAAGGGCAATCGAAGCTGACAGAATTTCATCTATAATTCTATTTGGGCCTCCAGGTTCAGGAAAGACTGCCTTGGCCAATATTATTGCGAGGAGAACCAGGGCATCCTTTAGATCCCTAAATGCCGTTACCTCAGGGGTTTCAGACATAAGAAAAATTATAGAGGCTTCAAGGAGGTCTTCCTCAGAAAAGACTATCCTCTTCATTGATGAAATCCATAGATTCAACAGGGCACAGCAGGCTGCACTCCTTCCTGACGTTGAAAGAGGAAATATAATACTCATCGGTGTCTCCACGCAGACTCCCTTCTTCTCAATAATTCCAGCCCTGTCATCAAGGTCTCAGATCTTTGAGTTTAAACCACTTAGGGAGGAAGTCATCAGATTTATCCTTGAAAAGGCACTCAAGGATAAAGAAATGGGTATGGGAAGATATAGGGTTGAGATGGCAGAAGAAGCTCTAAGCTATCTTTTACATAACTCCGAAGGGGATGCAAGACGGGCACTTAATGCTTTGGAAATCGGTATTCTCACCACAAAACCCAATAACGAAGGAATAGTATTTTTTGATATCAAGGTCGCTGAAGAATCTACTCAAAAGAAAGCCCTCGTCTATGACGAGGATACCCATTTTAATACGATTTCCGCTTTCATAAAAAGCATGAGGGGGTCTGACCCTGACGCTACTCTCTACTGGTTAGCGAAAATGATATATGCAGGAGAAGACCCTTTATTCATAGCAAGAAGGATTCTAATATGTGCTTCTGAGGATGTTGGAAATGCTGATCCCTATGCCCTTCCACTCGCCGTCTCTGCTATTCATGCCCTGCAGGCTATCGGGATGCCTGAAGGCAGGATACTACTCGCTCAGGCATCTGTATATATAGCCTCTTGCCCGAAGAGTAATGCTTCTTTTATAGGAATTGAAAAGGCATTAAAAGATGTAGAAGAAGAAAGTACCCATGCAGTACCAGACCATCTCAAGAACGTCCATTATAAGGGTCCTGAAAGATTAGGTTCGGGAACTGGTTATAAATATCCTCATAATTATAAGGGCCATTATATTTCGCAGAGTTATATGCCAGATAGGAAGAACTATTACCAGCCTTCAGATGAGGGTTATGAAAAAGAGATTAAAGAAAGACTCAACAGATTGAATAAACCTGTAGGACAAGGGAAAGAGGAGGTGGATATACCGTGAATGAAATTATGTATGGATTAGCCGGACTCCTTCTTGGACTTTTAATCGGAGTTTTCCTGAAAAAGACTTTAGCTTCATCTATGATTAAAGAAGCAGAGGGAAAGGCTAAAAGAATCGTTGAGGATGCAATCAAAGAAGCAGAGACAAGGAAGAAAGAGACTATATTAGAGACAAAAGATATGCTTTATCAGGCAAAAGCAGATTTTGAACGTGAAACAAAAGAAAGAAAGGCAGAACTCGCCAGCTTAGAAAAACGTTTTCTTCATAAGGAAGAGAATCTTGAAAGAAAGATGGACATCCTTGATAAAAAGGAGGTTGATCTCAATAGAAGAGATAGGGATATTTTATCAAAAGAGAAGTCCCTCGAAGAAAAGTTTGTTCTCTATGAAAAAGGTCTTATTGAACAGAGAGAAATGTTGGAGAAGATTTCAAGGATGAGTTCAGAGGACGCTAAAAAACAACTAATTAAGACGATAGAGGATGAAGCAAAGCTCGAGGCTACTAAGACTATAAAAAGGATCGAAGACGAAGCGAGGGAAGCTGCTGATAGAAAATCGAAGGAAATAATGGCCTTTGCAATACAGAGATATTCCAGCGACTTCGTAGCAGAGGCAACAGTATCTGTCGTAAATCTACCAAACGATGAGATGAAAGGAAGAATTATTGGAAGAGAAGGCAGAAATATAAGGGCCCTCGAAAGTGCAACCGGTATAGATCTTATTATAGATGACACCCCTGAAGCAGTAATCCTATCTTGCTTTGACCCAATCAGAAGAGAGATAGCAAAAATTGCAATTGAACGGTTGATAGCCGATGGCAGGATTCATCCTGCTCGAATAGAAGAAGTTGTTGAAAAGGTAAAAAAAGAGGTTGAGAGTACCATAAGAGAAGAAGGAGAGAAGACCATTATTGACCTCGGTCTCCATGGTGTTCACCCAGAACTTGTAAGAATGCTTGGTAAATTGAGATACAGAACGAGTTATGGACAAAATGTCCTTATGCACTCGAGAGAGGTGGCATATTTTGCAGGCATTATGGCTGGCGAACTTGGTCTTGATCAAAAACTTGCTAAAAGAGCAGGGCTTTTACATGATATCGGAAAATCCATTGATCATGAGGTTGAAGGCGCCCATGCGTCTATAGGTGGTGATCTAGCTAAAAAATATGAGGAAAACCCTAATGTTATAAATGCGATACTCACCCATCACGGAGTAGGAGATCCAAATTCAATTGAAGCCATCCTTGTTTCTGCTGCCGATGCACTGTCTGCGTCTAGACCAGGTGTAAGGAAGGAGAGCTATGAGACATATATAAAGCGCCTTGAGAAACTGGAAGAAGTGGCTAAGTCGTTTAAAGGGGTGGATAAGTGCTATGCCATTCAGGCTGGCAGGGAAATAAGGATAATCGTGAAACCTGATGATGTATCTGACATTCTGTCTTCACAGATCTCAAGGGACATAGCCAAGAAAATAGAAGCAGAACTTGCCTATCCTGGTCAGATTAAAGTAACAGTAATCAGGGAATCCAGATTTGTGGAGTATGCTAAATAAAATTAATCCTTTATGAAACTTTTACTTTAAATTTATCTTTATCTTTATCTTTTCTTCCCTGGATGAGGGAAAATGTTCACATCAACTTGTTTTTTGAAGTATATTGTGGTATCTTCTTGAAAAGATAAATCTTTAAACATTTAACCTTATAAAGCAGGAGGCCCGATGAGCGCAGAGGAGAGTGATGTCATAGACTACCTGACTAGGGGAAATGAAGAATATAAAAAGTTACAGGAGGAACATCAAAGGCTTGAAGAGGCGTTATCAGAAATTTTAAAGAAACGTCACCAGACAACAGAAGACGAGATTGAGAAAACAAGGATAAAGAAGGAGAAATTAATAAAGAAGGACAAGATGGCAGAAATAATAAGAAAATATAAAGAACAACTAAATTAATAGTCTCTTTAGTCATACTATAAGGGAAATGGTTTTCTGGACTTTTCCCTTATTTTTTATTGACGAACAGCTTAATTTATGATAGTTTACTTAAACTCCAGCTATATAAGAATCGTAAAACTGAGAGGTGACATTCATGCGAAGCGACAGAATAAAAAAGGGATTAGAGAGGGTTCCCCATAGGGCACTTCTATTTGCAACTGGAATTACGAGAAAGGAGCTTAAGAAACCATTTATTGGGGTAGCTACAAGCTTTACAGACATAGTCCCTGGTCATATAGGAATGAGAGACCTTGAGAGATTCATTGAAAAGGGGATCCATACAGGTGGAGGTTATCCTTTCTTCTTTGGCATCCCTGGAATATGTGACGGAATTGCAATGGGACATTCAGGAATGCACTACTCCCTTCCATCCAGAGAACTTATAGCTGATATGATAGAGTCTATAATAGAGGCCCACGCCTTTGACGGTATGGTACTTTTAACGAACTGTGACAAGATTACACCTGGCATGCTTATGGCATCTGCAAGGCTCAATATCCCATCCATAGTTGTAACAGCAGGTCCTATGCTCTCAGGAAGGTTTGAAGGAAGAAGGCTCTCACTCGTAAATGATACATTCGAAGCCATTGGTAGATATAAAAAGGGTGAGATAAAGGACAAGGAGCTGGAAGAGATCGAGATATGTGCATGTCCAGGTCCTGGTTCCTGCCAGGGTATGTATACTGCAAATACCATGGCCTGTGTTACAGAAACATTGGGACTTTCTCTTGAGGGATGCGCAACAGCACTAGCTGTGTCTGCCAAGAAAAGGAGAATTGCCTTTGATAGTGGAGTGAGGATTGTAGAGTTAGTACGGAAGGGAATTAATTCGAGAAAGATCATGACCAAAAAGGCCTTTGAAAATGCCATACGGGTTGATATGGCACTTGGCGGCTCAACCAATACTGCCCTACATATACCTGCCATAGCCCATGAGGCTGGAGTCAATATTTCGCTTGAACTATTTGATAGAATAAGCAGGGGTACACCTCATATCGCTGACATGCTTCCTGCTGGCAAATATTATCTTGAGGATCTTGAGTTCGCTGGTGGTATACCCGGAATCCTTAAAAGGCTCAAATCTAAACTCCACAATACACTTACAGTTTCTGGAAGAATGATTCATTCTATCGCGGATACTGCATTTATTTCAGATGAAGATGTAATAAGGAGCCTTTCAAATCCAAATCACAGAGAAGGAGGAATAGCTGTATTAAAAGGGAATATCGCTCCTGATGGTTCTGTTGTTAAGCAAACAGCTGTTAGTAATGAGATGATGCGGTTTGAAGGTAAGGCAAGGGTATTTGACTCGGAAGAAGAGGCAATGAAGGCTATACTTTCTGGAAGGATTGAGGAAGGTAATGTTATCGTAATTCGTTATGAAGGTCCAAAAGGCGGACCCGGTATGAGGGAAATGTTATCACCAACTGCTACTATTGCTGGGATGGGACTTTCAGATTCTGTAGCCTTGATAACTGATGGCCGTTTTTCAGGAGGTACGAGGGGTCCCTGTATAGGCCATATATCCCCTGAGGCCATGGAAGGTGGGCCTATAGCTATTCTTAGGAATGAAGACAAAATCATTATTGATATCCCAAAGAAACGGATAGATGTAAAACTCTCTGATAAAGAAATAAAGGACAGGTTTAAGGACTGGACGCCTCCGAAGCAAAAGATACGGAAAGGATATCTTTCAAGGTATTCTAAAATGGTAAGCTCTGCCAGCACAGGGGCGATTCTTAAAGACACTAACTAGTAAAAAAGGAACAGATAATGAAACTTTCAGGTGCAGAGATTTTTATAGAATGCCTTAAAAAGGAGAAGGTGAATACTATTTTTGGCTATCCAGGTGGAGTAGTCCTTAATATCTTTGATGTTCTTTACGATGACAAGGATCTTAAACTTATTCTAACAAGACATGAGCAGGGAGCTGTCCATGCAGCAGATGGATATGCAAGGGCATCCGGAAAACCTGGTGTAGCACTCGTTACCTCTGGACCTGGTGCTACCAATACTGTAACTGGAATAGCCAATGCATCTATGGATTCCATACCTGTCATAGTTTTCTCGGGACAAGTCCCCACATTGTTAATAGGAAACGATGCATTTCAGGAGGCTGATATTGTTGGAATTACAAGACCCTGCACCAAGTATAATTTTCTCGTGAAAGATGTTAATGATCTTTCCAGAATTGTGAGGGAGGCCTTCTATATAGCAACTACAGGCAGACCAGGTCCTGTATTGATAGACCTCCCCAAGGATGTGACATCCGGTAAGGCGGATTTTTTATGGCCAGAAAAGATACGCATACGAAGTTATAACCCTATTTATGAAGGAAACAGATGGATGATAACACAGGCAGCAAACGAGATATCAAAGGCCAAGAAACCGATTATCCTGTCCGGAGGTGGTGTTATCCTTTCTGGGGGGCATAAAGAAGTCAAGGAATTGGCCGAGTACGCCCAAGTACCTGTTACTATGACCCTTATGGGTCTCGGTGGATTCCCAGGAACCCATGCACTCTCCTTAGGAATGCTCGGTATGCATGGTACTTACTATGCCAATATGGCGATCCAGAATTCAGACCTGATAGTAGCTATAGGGGCTCGATTCGATGATAGGGTTACAGGAAAGGTTGATGCCTTTGCTCCCCATGCAAAAATCATCCATATAGATATAGATCCCACATCTATAAGAAAGAATGTAAGGGTAGATATCCCCATAGTGGGTGATGTGAAACTCGTGCTCAGGGATATAATCAAGATTCTTAAAGAAAAAGGAAAGATCCAGTGGGTAGAGATAAGAAAGGCTTGGCTCAAGAAGATTGATGAATGGAAAAAAGAGAGGCCCCTCACTTATCAGAAGGATGATATTGTTATAAGACCTCAGTTTGTAATAGAAAAGATATATGAAATTACAAAGGGCGATGCTATTATCACTACTGAGGTAGGTCAGAATCAGATGTGGACTGCACAGTTCTTTAAATTTGATAAGCCAAGGACACTCCTCACGTCAGGTGGCCTCGGAACTATGGGTTATGGATTCCCTGCTGCCATAGGGGCACAGCTCGCCTTTCCAGACAAACTTGTTATAGATATAGCAGGCGATGGAAGTATTCAGATGAACATACAGGAACTGGCAACAGCTGTTATCCATAAATTACCAGTTAAGGTAGCAATCCTGAATAATCAATATTTAGGAATGGTCAGACAATGGCAAGAACTCTTTTTTAGGGAAAGATATTCTTACAGCCACCTTGATGTAGCACCTGATTTCGTAAAAGTAGCAGAGGCATACGGTGCAGTAGGTTTCAGAGCAACCAAACCGAGTGAGGTAGAACCGATAATAAAGGATGCGATTAAGATAAAAAAGACTGTATTTATGGACTTTAGGGTTAACTGGAAAGAAAAGGTTTATCCCATGGTCCCTGCAGGTGGAGCTATTGATCAGATGCTTTATGAAGAGGAAGAGAACAAGCCAGAAAAGAAGCTGAGGGCAGTGAAATAACGAATTATTAGAGGAGTATTATGAGACATACCATTTCTGTCTTGGTTGAGAATAAATTTGGTGTTCTATCAAGAATTTCAGGTCTTTTTAGTGGGAGGGGATATAACATCGAAAGCCTGACTGTAGGAGAAACAATAGACCCTCAGATCTCAATTATGACTATAGTAACTACCGGTGATGACCAGATAATAGAGCAGATCACAAAACAACTTAACAAACTTATTGATGTAATAAAGGTAACAGATATGACAGAGCTTGACCATGTAGAGAGAGAGATGGTTCTCGTCAAGGTTGCGCCAAAGCAGGAAGATAAAGCTGAGGTCTTGCGACTCGCAGAGATATTCCGTGGAAGAGTAGTAGATTCAGGACTAACAACCTATACACTCGAGATTACAGGTGACGAGAAAAAGATAGAGGCCTTTATCGAGCTCATTAAACCATATAGCATAAAGGAATTCGCCCGAACCGGAAAAGTAGCTATATCAAGGGAAGGCGTAAAGAAGAAATAGTCTTGTATGTTCAAAACTAATACTTAAAACAGAAGTCAGAGGTATGATAATTGACCTCCAGATGGAAGAAATAAGTATTCAGAAAGACTTAAAACTCTCCGGACTTACGCTTGATGAATGCGGTATCGGAAGAGACCTCGGTATCATAATAGTAGCGATAAAACAAACTACAGGAGATATGAGATTTAATCCAACATTTCGTAGCACAATTAACCCAGGGGATACATTAATAGCCCTTGGTGAAGTATCAAAACTTCGTATTCTTGAAGAAATGGCAATGGCAAAAAAGTAAATCATATTAATTCTGTTCTATCTTTTGTAGGAACCTATAGGTTTTATACTCTAATTTGTTTGATACATTCCTTTTCGGGAATTGCAAAAAGTATTCATATGATTTGTTGAATTCGGGCTAATATAATAAAATATATTGCAAATTTAATAGAGGAGGATACACAATGGTTAGGGTTTATTATGAAAAGGATGCGGATTTAAATCTTCTTAAGATTAAGAATATAGCAGTAATAGGATATGGGAGTCAGGGACATGCCCATGCAAATAATCTTAAGGAAAGTGGAATGAACGTAATAATAGGAGAAACAAAAGGAGAAAACTGGAAAAAAGCTGAAAGCGCAGGTTTTAAGGTATTTACAGCCTCTGAGGCATCAAAAAATGCAGATGTGATAATGATGCTTGTACCTGATGAATATATGGCAGACATTTATAAAATAGATATAGCCCCAAATATAAAGAAGGGTTCGTACCTCGGCTTTGCTCACGGATTCAATATCCATTTTGGACAGATTTTACCTCCAGAAGATATTGATGTCTTTATGGTTGCACCAAAAGGACCTGGCCACTTAGTAAGATCTGAATATACAAAGGGAAGTGGTGTGCCGATGTTAATTGCTGTTAAACAGGATCCTTCGAAAGACTCTAGGACGCTCGCCCTTGCCTATGCCTCTGCAATAGGCGGAGGAAGAGCAGGCATCATAGAGACTACCTTTAGGGAAGAAACAGAGACTGACCTCTTTGGAGAACAGGTGGTTCTTTGCGGTGGCCTCACAGCGCTCCTTACTGCAGGCTTCGAAACACTAGTAGAGGCAGGTTATTCCTCTGAGATGGCATATTTTGAATGCCTCCATGAAACAAAACTGATTGTTGACCTTATCTATGAAGGAGGAATTTCTAATATGCGTTATTCAATAAGTAATACAGCACAGTATGGCGACATTACACGAGGACCGAGGATAATAACAGAAGAAACAAAGAAAGAAATGAAGAATATACTAAAAGAGATCCAAAGTGGAGAGTTTGCAAGAGAATGGATCTTAGAATGTAAGGCAAATAAGCCTGTTTTCAATGCCCTGACAAGAAAGGGAGAACAACACCCATTAGAAGAGGTTGGAAAAAGACTAAGAAGTATGATGCCCTGGCTTAAAAAGACTAAACTTGTGGATAAAACAAAAAATTGAGAAGACCGTGAAAAACCATAGAGAGCCTATACTCTACGATGGTCTTCTTTATATTATACCTCTCGCAGTTCTCTCTCTTATCATTGCGCTTCTTGGAAGGCCCTTTTTTAGTCTTTTCACATTATCTGTTGCAGCCTTTATTGCCTTCTTCTTCAGAAATCCTGAAAGGAGTATCCCCCAAGAAGAGGGTATTATAGTTTCTCCGGCAGATGGAAAGGTGATTCTGATTCAAGATATTTTTGAGAAAGAATGTTTAAATGCTAAAGCGATAAAGTTAAGCATATTTCTTTCACTCATCGATGTCCATATTAACAGGATACCTTGCTCAGGCGAAATTGTTAATGTAAATCGTAAAAGTGGAAATTTTCTTGCTGCCTTTAAGGATGAGGCATCTATCGAGAACGAATGTATATCTATATGTATTTCCCATCATAGACATAAAATACTTGTTAAACAGATCGCAGGCGTATTAGCGAGGAGGATAATCTGTTGGGGTAATGTAGGAGATAAAGTCGAAAGAGGTCAAAGGTATGGTCTTATTAAGTTCGGATCAAGGATAGATATCTTCCTGCCCCCCCAAATAGAACTTAAGGTAAAAATCGGAGACAAGGTAAAGGGAGGAGAAACGATACTCGGGGTTTTAAAGTGAAAAGAGGAATTTATATTTTACCGAATTTTTTGACCATATGTAGTCTCTTTTTAGGATTCTATGCAATAATAGCTGCCATAAAGGGGAATTTTCAATACTCTGCTTGGGCAATTATTGGTGCTACAATCTTTGATGCCCTTGATGGCTGGGTTGCAAGGCTCACACAGACTGCCACGAAATTTGGCATTGAATTCGATTCCCTTTCTGACCTTATCGCCTTCGGAATGGCACCAGGAATATTGGTATATATATGGTCTCTTAAGTCCTTTGGTAGGATTGGCTGGCTTGGAGCCTTTCTTTTTGTGGTATGCGGTGCATTAAGGCTTGCAAGGTATAATATTCAGATGGGAACCTCTGAGGCCAAATATTTTACAGGTCTTCCTATTCCAGGCGCTGCTATAGTAATTTCAACCCTTGTAATTTTTTATCACGATGTATGGGGAATTCTTACCGATAAAAACTATCTTATACTTTTTCTTACCTATACCTTGGCATTTCTAATGGTAAGTACAATTAAATACCATGGCATAAAGGAGATAGATATTAAAAGAAGAAAGCCCTTTGGAATACTTGTATTGATCGTACTCGTCCTTGTAATAATAGTTATTCATCCTCCTATTATGCTGTTTATCTTTTCTATAATGTATGTCCTCTGGGGAATATTAGAGGGAGTGATAATATACAGAAGGAAGATAATAACTAATAAGCCTTTAGCACAGGAGAAAAAGACTTGAGGGTAATAAAGATATTTGATACAACCCTGAGGGATGGTGAACAATCCCCTGGTGCATCTATGACAGCAGACGAAAAGCTTCAAGTAGCACGGCAACTGGCTCGTCTTGGAGTCGATATAATAGAGGCTGGATTTGCTATGAGCTCAGAAGGTGATTTTGAGGCAATAAAGAGGATAAGCAGCGAGGTTGAAGGTCCTATTATATGTAGCCTCGCAAGGGCTAAGGAAGAGGATATAAAGAAGGCATGGGAGGCGTTAAAAGATGCTCGTAGAAGACGTATCCATACATTCCATTCTACGTCTGATATACACCTCAAATATCAATTTAAATTGAGTCGAGAAGAAGCCCTTAAAAGGTCTGTTGAAATGGTAAGGCTTGCTAGAGGTCTCGAAGATGACGTTGAATTCTCCCCAATGGATGCTACAAGATCTGACCGATTATACCTCTGTGATGTAATTGAGGCAGTCATTGATGCAGGGGTAACCACCGTAAATATTCCTGACACTGTCGGTTATACCACACCTGACGAATTCGGAAATCTTATCAAGATAATAAAGGAAAAGGTAAAAAATATCAACAGGGCAGTTATTTCTGTACATTGCCATAATGATTTAGGACTTGCTGTTGCAAACTCTCTCTCCGCTATTATAAGCGGAGCAGGACAGGTTGAGTGCACGATAAACGGTATAGGTGAACGGGCTGGAAACTGTTCACTTGAAGAAATCGTTATGAGTCTGAGAACCCGTAAAGACTTCTTTAAAGCCGACACAATTATAAAAACAGAAGAAATTATCCGTTCGAGCAAACTCGTAATTAAAATAACAGGCATCCCTGTACAACCTAATAAAGCCATCGTAGGCGCAAATGCCTTTGCCCATGAGGCAGGTATACACCAGGATGGGCTTCTGAAGGAAAAAACGACATATGAGATAATCCATCCTGAAAGTATAGGTCTACAGAGTGCAAGATTAGTACTCGGTAAGCATTCAGGAAGGCATGCCTTTAAGGAAAGGCTCAAGGAGCTGGGTTATGAACTTACCCAAGAAGAGATAGACAGTGCCTTCGAGAGATTCAAGCACCTTGCAGATCAGAAAAAGGAAATATTTGACGAAGATATTGAGGCGATTGTTTCTGAAGAGGTCTATCGGATTCCTGAGACTTATTCTCTTATCGATCTTAATGTAATTAGCGGGATAACTCAGAGACCTACGTCTTTCCTGAAACTTAAAGTTGGTGATACTATAATGGAGAGGACAGACTACGGCGACGGCCCTATAGATGCTACTTATAAAACAATAGCATCTATAGTTGGAACAAAGAGTAAACTCCTGAGCTACAATGTGAAAGGAATTACCGGCGGCACAGAGGCTATGGGAGAGGTAACAGTATCCCTTGAAGAAGATGGTAGGACTGTTCGTGGCTATGGTGCCGATACAGACATAATTGTTGCCTCTGCTAAGGCCTATATAAATGGACTAAACAAGTTAGCCTATCTTAAGAGGGGCCGTTAAACTATAATTTAGTCAAATAATATTCGACTTACATTTCTCAGCATAATTAGACCAGCCTAAAACCCTGAGTATTTCACTGACAGATTTCTCTATTGATAATTTATCAGTAGGTACAGGTTCGCCTTTTTTCGCCTTCTTATATATGTCCTTTGGGGCGGATTTATTTAATCTCAACTTTTCTCTATCCATACAGACCTCTAATGGGCATCTTAGATAGACCTCATAGAAGTCCTTTATATTCTCCCTTGCTAAATCTCTCCAGGACCTTTTATGTCCAGTAGCGTCTATTATAACATCATGTCCTAATTGAATAATGTTTTTAGCTGTATATACCAGAGATCTATATGATATCTCTCTTTCTTCATTTGAATATGTCGGTTTAGGAGTAACAATCCTTCTCATTTCGTCCATTCCAAGTATAACAATTCCTTCCTGCTTTTCTTTGACTATTCTGGCTATAGAAGTTTTACCGCTACCTGGTAGGCCTGTGAGCCATATTGCCCTTCCGTTCAAAACTTCTCCCTATAATATCCAATGTCTTTTTATGGATATACTTATTTGGTGAGGCAACGAGAGAAACTGTCTTTTCTACACCTATTGATGTTCCTCCTATATCATTGCCGTCAAGGTCAGTAATTATTCCTCCTGCTTCCTTAAGAATAATCCATCCTGCTGCATAATCGAAGCTTCTTGATGGAAATGGGATTATTAAAAGACTGCAGGCACCTTTTGCAAGATATGATAAATCAAGTGCTGTGGAACCAAGACACCTTGTTCTATTCGATCTTTTCAAGAGAGGTATTATCTTAAGAAGATCCCGAGAAGGGGATGCGGCTTCGTATAGAACCAGATTTATCTCTGTTTCTGGAGAGGCATTTATTTTCTTATGTTCTCTTGAATGATAATCCGACATAAATGCACCTTTACCTTCTATTGCCCAGAATTCTTCACCGTTTACAAGGTTAATAACATATCCTATTCTTGTTTCCTTAAGGATATCTCCTTCTACTAGAGCTATCGAGGTAGAGTAAAAGGGTATCCCCATTCTTGCATTATTGCTTCCATCAACAGGATCTATAAGTATTTTCCTTCTTATGTCACCAAAATCCTTAAAACCGTACTCTTCAGAGATCAAGGTGAATCGCCCTCCTCTTCGATAATAGGTATTAAGTTCTTCGAAAATGATTTCTTCTGCCTTTTGGTCTATCGGATATGTCTTATCACCTGATGCCCCTATCTTTAGGAATTCCTTTGCAGATAATTTATTCAGGATTTCTGGCATTTCATCAAACAGTCTTTTACCTGTTTTTCTGAAGATCGCTAATTCAATTTCGTATTCGTTCATTTTAAACTAATTCTCTTTGCACATCGTTTCATGGGTCTGTTTCATCCTTAAATATATTAAATACTCAACATTTCCTTTTCTTCTCATAATAGGAGATCTCATCAAGCCTAAGACCTTTAATCCCAATCCTTCTGCCAAGGTCTTAATCTTCTCTAATACCTTTACCCTTTTATCTTCTTCTCTAACAACCCCTCCTTTTCCTACTTCTCCCATACCTACTTCGAACTGTGGTTTAATAAGTGCAATTATTTCCCCTTTGCTTCCAAGGAAGTTTTTTATTGCAGGTAGAACCTTCTCAAGAGAAATGAAAGATGTATCAACCGTTGCTATATCTATATTCTCTTTTACTAGTGATCTCTCCATATATCTTATATTTATCCTCTCCATAGGAACTACCCTTGAATCCCGCCTTAAAGACCAGGCAAGCTGACCATAACCTACATCAACAGCATAGACTTTCTTCGCACCGTATTTAAGGAGACAATCTGTGAATCCTCCCGAAGAAGCTCCTACGTCCATCGCAATCTTTTCTTTTACCGATATATTAAATTCTTTAAGGGCTGATTCAAGCTTCAGTCCTCCGCGGCTTACAAAGGGTATCTTATCTTCAATTATTTGTATCTCGGAATCTTGTAAGACTAACATTCCTGCCTTTTTTATCTTCTGACCGTTTGCAATCACCTTCCCTTCCAGGATAAGGGCCTGAGCTTTCTGGCGACTATCTGCGAGCCCCTTTTCGATTAATAGTTTATCAATCCTTGTTTTCTTCAATCTGTCTTATCGTATTCGTACTTTTCATCTTCTCCTATCTTTTACTACCTTACTTCCAGTTTGCATCTTTGCATATTTTTTAAGCTCCGCTGATATGTCAGAGACTTCACCAATGTGTCTGATCTCTCTGTTTACATTACTTACAACAACAATAGATATAGTCATTATAGGAAATCTGTTTTGCCTTCCCTGTCGATCCAGGCTTTCTATATAACCTATTTTTCTTGCTTCCTTAGCATAATAGAAAGGAATGATTCTATCAAATGTATCAATGATTTTTTTTGATATTTGATCTACCTTATCAGGTGTTGTAATGAGTATAAAATCATCTCCACCTATATGTCCCAGAAAATCATCGTTATTTCCTAATTTTTTCATTGCCTCCATTATTATCTGAGCGGTAAGCCTTATAATTATATCTCCTTTAGAGAAGCCATAGGTATCGTTGTAGGCCTTAAAATTATCCAGGTCACAATAACATGCTGCAAAGAAAAGCTTTTTTGCTATCCTCCTCATTATTGCCTTTTCTATGGAAATATTCCCTGGAAGCCTTGTAGTAGGGCTTGCGCTATATTCCTCCTCTGTCCTTTCTAATAGCATCTCAATCCTTGCACTGAATTCTATAGCAGAAAAGGGTTTGGTTATAAAGTCAGCTGCCCCTAAAATTATCCCTTTTGCTTTCTCTTCAGCCTTTTCTATAGAAGAAAGCAATATTACAGGAACATGTTTTGTACTAATATCTTCCTTTAATCTATTTAGTATCTTAAAACCATCTATATCTGGCAGTATTACATCTAAAACTATGAGATCTGGTAATTTCTTATTTATAATGTTTATTGCATCTAAACCTGTTTTAGCCTCATCAACTTCATACCCTATATTCTCCATCACTTTTCTTATTTCTTCTCTATAGATTATATCATCATCTACAATGAGAATCCTTTTTTCTCCTTTCTTTTCAGCAGGTATATTACTTGCATTATGAATAGCCCTTTTGAGATTTTCTTTATCAATAGGTCTTTTTATATAGGATGCTATATACTCTCTGTCTTTAGATCTATTTGTACCTTCAGAATAGAGCAATACTATAGGTATTTTTTGTGTCTTTTCGTCACCTTTTAAGATTATGAGAAAATCTTCGGAATCTATTTCCTTAATTGAATAGTCGTATATAATTATATCGGGCTTTTCTTCTCTTATTTCATCAATAATAGCCATATCCTTATTTTTAGACATGAGGGTAATATATTCTTCCTTAATCATGTCTTTTATCAACTCTCCTTCAACATAATCAGTAACTATAAAGGCTTTCTTTTTAAAACTCTCCATGGTGTCAAGAATTGTAAAGGCTACATTCAACCAGCAAGTGCAACACTTGAGTTAAAGACCTCAGAGGGTGTTTT
>CAKKSD010000064.1 GCA_919902995.1 Thermodesulfovibrionia bacterium | reverse complement strand
AAATTAGGACATTTCTATTTTGGCTAATTAGGACATTATCATTTTGGTGTTACAGATTTTTCTTTGACGGGCTAACTTGCCTCTTGGATTTACCCCTTTCCTATTAATGCCTGAATATATCTACAGAACTATTTTCACGTAGATTTTATCTTAAAGGTCTTTCTGTAAGAATTAAAGAATGCGGAGCAATTAGCCCCCTGCATTAAAATTATTCTTTACCTAAAGCAAAAGTCTTGACAGCGTGATCGAATACTTTTTTATCTACCTTTCCCTTCTCGCCCCATATCACAACCATATCTTGAACTCCTTTAATTTTATTAAAGACTAAATATCGGTTAAATTAAATCACACTTTTTTAAGCCCGTCAAGGGGATTTATGTAATATATTACTTTTTTCAATAAAAACATATATCTTGAATAAAATCTATGTTAAAATCCTTGCCATGGTAAAAATATCAATAATTACTTTAATATTTATACTTTTATTCATCCCTCTATCAGGGGCTATTGAGGTCACCTTAAAGCCAGACATATTGAAACAAGGTGATGTCCTTGTCATAAGCATAACAGCCCCTGATGGAAACCTTCAAAGTACCTTCATGGACAAGAGGCTCCACTTCTTTAAAACAGAATCTGGTAACTATATTGCATTAGCAGGTATAGATATGAAAACCACACCAGGAGAGTATCCTTTAACTCTCTTTTATGATAATAAAAAAATATTTGAACGATATATGAAAATATCGCAGGCCTCTTTTGGTATACAGAGACTTACCCTTCCAAAAGATAAGGTTGATTTAACCCCTGAGATACTTAAACGTGTTTCGATTGAACAAACAAGACTCTCAGCGCTCTGGCCAGTGATAAACGAAAAACTCTGGAAGGGAAGGTTCATAATGCCAGTAAATAGCAGTATCACAAGCGCCTTTGGTATGAAAAGGATAATAAACAAAGAAGAAAGGAGTCCCCACAGCGGGATTGATATCAAAGCCGATGAAGGTACCCCTATAGCTGCACCTAATAATGGAAGAGTAGCCCTGATAGATGACCAGTTCTTCGGAGGGAAGACCATTGTGATTGATCATGGATACGGCATATACAGTATTTTTAACCACCTTTCGAAAATTGCAGTATCCGATGGTCAGTTAGTGAAGAGGGGTAAAATAATTGGCTATACAGGTTCAACAGGAAGGGCAACAGGTCCAAATCTCCACTGGGGGGTGAGACTCCAGAGAGAGAGGATAAATCCTGTCTCTTTAGTTAATCTGGAAATAGACTGAGGTTAACTTTTTATAGGTTGCCGATATCGTAAAAAAACTTGATGAATCGGCAACCTTTTTTCTCTGCGAAAACAGGGCAAACCTTTTATTTTACCTCATTTAATTTGCCTGTCTTCACATCATAAACGAACCCGCGGATACTGTCTTTCTTTGGAATAAACGGGCTTGCCTTGATACGTGCGATTGATTGACGAACATCACTTTCAAGATCAGGGAATGCCTCAAGAGCAAATGAGGGTCTGATTCCTACATCAGCCTGAATCTTCTTCTTTACCTCGTCATCGCTGAATGTAAGCATTCCACAGTCAGTATGGTGGATGAGAATAATCTCGTTTGTTCCGAGCAGACGCTGTGAGATTACAAGAGATCGGATTGCATCGTCGCTCACAACCCCACCAGCATTGCGGATCACATGTGCTTCACCCTCATGAAGGCCGAGTATCCTGTAAACATCAAGCCTGGCATCCATGCATGCAACAACTGCAAGGTGCTTGCCCGGCGGCATGGGTAGTCCCCCTTTAGTGAAAGAACCGGAATAAGCAGCGTTGTTTTTAAGTAGTTCATCCGTAACACCCATTATATTTTCACCTCCTTCCTTTTTTCATTTTTTATCAACGTAAACTTTGGATTCAATTACTCCGCTTCATTTATTCCTTTAAAAACAGAAGAACTAGGTTTGTAAAAGGCAGGCAGATGAACAAACTATAATTTGGGGTGTACTTTGACTTCTATCTTTAACCTGCCTACATTCATTAAGAAAATTACATCACACTTTTCAGGGGCTGTCAAGAAGAATCTGATCAATACTCACTAACTGTGTTGACAGCACCCAAAAGGTCATCTATACTTGAATAAGGAATACACTATATAGAATAAATCTCCCTTTAGATGAGGGTGGCGGAGGGGGATTTATCTGGCATCATGCATCGTGTATCCTGCATCAGCCATAAGGAGGTGTGAAAAGGATGAATAAAATTATTACTACTTTAGTAGCGATATTAATATTTTCTTCATCTCTTGTTTCTGCAGAAAGTCAGAGGTCAAAGGAGGTGATTAAGATGCTTGAGAATATAACATGGTTAGGCCATGATTGTTTCAAGATCAAAGGGGAAAAGGTGATATATACCGATCCATTTAAGGTTAAAAAGGGTGAACCTGCAGATATCATCCTTATCACCCATGAACATTATGACCACTGCTCTCCCGAAGATGTAAAGAAGATTCGGAAGGATTCAACCGTGATCATTGCAACTCCTGATTGTGCAAAGAAGCTCTCGGGGAATATTAAAACCATTAAACCCGGAGATAAGATCACAGTAGAAGGTATCAATATCGAGGCTGTCCCTGCTTATAACACGAATAAACAATTCCACCCAAAAGGAAATAACTGGGTCGGCTATATTTTTACTGTAATGGGTCAGAGGATCTATATTGCAGGGGATACGGATTATATCAAGGAGATGGAAGGGTTTAAGGCAGACATAGCACTTCTTCCTGTCTCAGGTATCTATGTAATGACAGCAGATGAAGCGGCTACGGCAGCCCTCGCCATTAAGCCAAAACTCGCAATACCCATGCACTACGGCGCCATCGCCGGCACTGAAAAGGATGCCAAGAAGTTCAAAGAACTCCTCGAAGGGAAGGTGGATGTAGAGATACTGAAACAGCAATGAAGATTAGCCAATGGTATAGTATAGCGTCATTCCCGCGAATAGGGAGATTAGGGACACATCCCATATTTCTTGAAAGGAATAGGAGAAATAGGGATGTGTCCCCTATAGTACTAGGGTGCTGAAATAAATTCAGCATGACAGACTTTGCATTTTTATTGGTTTTTGGACAGGGGTCACATTCCATATTAATGAATTCGAAAAAGAGGAACGACGAGACGAAAAACGGGGTGTTCTATTTTAAAAATATTTCCAACAGACAGTTAATAGAAGGATTGATATTAATTGCTTTATTGTTATAATTTTGGTTATATTTAATAATAAGAGAGGAGAATATGGGAAAGTTTATACCAAAATATTTAATAGATGAAAAGGGGCACAAAACTGCCGTTGTTATACCTGTTGAAGAATATGAAGAACTCATGGAAGATCTTCATGATCTTGCTGTGATTGCTGACCGTAGGGATGAACCAACAATTTCTTTTGATGAGCTAAAGAAACGGTTAAACGCTAATGGCCTCTGCCAATAATCCTTTCCCCTTGCATCATCGTAAACTTCATGGTGTTGAATCAAGTTATCGTATTCGTGTTGGGGATTACCGTGTAATTTATCAGGTTGATACAGAACACAAGCGTGTAGTTATTTATCATGTGCGACATCGCAAAGAAGCCTATAGGAAGTAATATTAATAATAAGAAGTGAAACTGGGGGGCCTATTTTAAGAACATTTGCAACAGGCGGATGAAAATAGGTTATATAGGTAATAGAAAGGAGGAAAAGGAATGCCTTACAAAGTTAATGTTATAATCGAAAAAGATGAGAATGGATATTTTGCCTATTGTCCCGAATTTAAAGAATGCCAGACAAAGGGCGATTCTTTAGAAGAAGTTAAAACAAAAATAAAAGAGGTAATTGAACTTTATTTGGAAACGCTACCCGATGACGAAAGAAAAGAATATCAAAGTAAGGAGATTCTAACTACAATGTTGGAGGTACAGGATTCCTGATCTACTAAGATTAAACCCACCGAAATACAAGCGATTTTACCAAAGGCTGGATTTAACTCTTGATAATTCCCTGTGGTCTTGCAAAAGGGTTACAACTGAGATGTCATTCCCGCAGTCCTTAAGCGGGAATCCAGACGTCGTCCCCGTGAAAACGGGGAACCAGAAGATCAAAGAACTGGATGCCCGATTAAAAACTTCGGGCATGACGTATAAGCTGAATACCTAGATTCCGCATCCCTCGATTAATGGCTCTGAGGGCATGTATGTCCGGAATGACAATATTTGTTTCTGTAGTTGTATCGGATACCCTGCGGTCTCTGGCGTAGGGTAATTCATTGGTTCAGAATTATATTTCAGATGTTCCACGTGGAACAATTACCTGTTTGCCTCTTTACTAAATACTGAAAGCATTTTAACTTACACTTTACTTTAGCATGACGGCAGGCGTCAGCCGCGTTGCGGAGCGATAGCGGAGCAACGTCGGCTGTACGCGGGTTTGGGGGCTAGCTGGAACGCGGCAACTCGCCCCCGAACTTTGCGTCCTGTGCGGTCAAAGACTGCTCGGCTTTTCGTGATCGCCACTTCATTGGCCACACCCAGTCCCGCGAACACTCGGTCACCGCGCCACGAACGATGATGCATCTCCGATGTTACGAGCCACTATCCGTGATGTTTATGGGTATGTTTGGAATACACGTCCTTTCTGAGATACATGAGAACGATCATCCCTCCCGTCATCGCGACAAAACCGATGGGTAGCATCAATGCCGGTGTAAGCGTGATGTTGGCACGTGGGAGAACGACTCGCACTATCGGCATGATGATGACAAGCGGCGCAAACATTGCCCCCGTCATTTCCCAGACGTGCTGCCATGAGTGTCCGCGCACGCGCATGAGAACAATCATGGGAATTGTCATTACCAAGATGGCAACCACTATCATCATAATGCGTGCCGGGGATGATATGCCCGGGCTGAGGTTGACGCCGAGCCACGGCAACATGGCCTGAAAGGTAACGGCCAGGAGAGTCATGGGGATAAGCATAGAGAGAACCATTTCTATCAAATGTCGCTTGAATGCGGTCATGCGGTTTTACCTCTTTGCGGTAGTTGCGATAAGCTGATTTCCTCTGTGTCGTATAGGATACGCCGGTCATTAACCGTGATGTAGGCTCCCTCCCTGCCGTGCCATTGCCTGCATTGCCTTGCAACAGGATGCGGGTTGCGGCTCCTCGGTAGCCATTGTATTCCGGCGGCAGTTGTGACTGCAATGAGCCGCCCAACGAACGACTGAACTGTGCGGTGGCTATTCACCATCCGCACGAGTGATTTGTTAGAAGATTATTTTTTCTTTATCCTTTCTCTCCAATATCCTGGTTTTCGCCGTAAGTGTGCTACAGCAACGATTACAATTTCTTCTGGTTCAATGCGATATAAAATACCGAATGGAAATCTTCTGACAAGACGCCTTCTCAGTTCACTTTCAATTACTGGCCATGTCATAGGTAACTCTGCAATAGAGTTTACAGCTCGTTCCGTTTCTGAAAGAAAATCTATACCTAAATCTGTCGCTTGGGACTCGTAATATCCTGCTGCTTCAAGCATCTCTTGCTCCGCTTCAGGAAGGAATACAACAGACTTCATCCTAATTTTGAACGAGCCTCTTTAAACACTGCCTCCGCTGGTTTTGCTTTAACCCTACCTTCTTTATATTCTCTATAGCGACGTTCAGCTTCTTCTATCCATAGCCTTTCTGCATCTGGGTCTTCTTCTTCATTTAAACTATGGATAAGATGTTCTGCTAATTGGGCTCGTTCATGAGGTGAAAGTTGGAGGGCTTCTCCTTCAATTT
>CAKKSD010000063.1 GCA_919902995.1 Thermodesulfovibrionia bacterium | reverse complement strand
CTCTGGATTCCTGCTGGAGTTTATCCCGCACTTTGATGCGGGGCAGGAATGACAAAATACTATAAATGTAGGACATTAATATTACAGGTATTAATAAATACAGATGACACCTAAGGAACTTATCAATAAGGTTTTATTTATCGATATCATCAAGGGACTTGCTCTTACACTGAGCCGCCTCTTCTCCCATGCCGTCACAAGACAGTACCCGAAGGTAAAGAGACCACCTTTCCCCGGATTCAGGGGTCTCCATGCCCTTGCAAAGGATGAGGAAGGAAGGATGAAGTGTGTTGGCTGTTGCCTCTGTGCAGCCTATTGCCCTTCCCAGTGTATATATATTCACACAAGAGAAAGTGAGAATAATAAAAAGATTGTGGAAAGATATGAGATTGAGGTCTTGAGGTGTCTTTATTGTGCATTGTGCGTCGAGGCCTGTCCATATGCTGCGGTGGTACTTACAGATCATTACGAGTATTCCGATTATTCAAGGGATGCGTTGTATTTCAATAAGGAGAGACTTCTCGAAAACTGGGATAAATATATGGCAGGTCCAAAGGGTAAGGAGTATTTTGAAAAGTTCTGGCAACCAAAATCAAAAGATTTCGGAAAGGTGAAATAAGATGCTCACGCAGGCTATATTCGGCTATCTTTCCTTCGTTATAGTTGTGACCTCTATCCTTGTGGTAACGAGGAAGAACGCTGTACACAGCGTGCTCTGGATGCTCATATTATTCATACATATTGCAGCACTCTTTCTCTTCCTGAATGCAGAGTTTCTTGCTGCAATACAGATTATTATCTATGCGGGTGCTATGCTTGTTCTCTATTTATTCGTGGTTATGCTACTCAATCTCAAGCAGGAAGAAAGGATTCCACGCTTTACCAGCCTCTGGCCATTGGGGCTCTTGACTGCTACGGGATTACTTCTCGTTTTAGGTCTTACAGCAAAGACCATCATCAAGGGACCTCCCTATATTTATACTGTAGATTTTGTAAATGAGATTGGACACCTCAGTCTTGTCGGGCAGGTCTTATATACGGAATATCTATTCCCCTTCGAAGTTCTATCGGTTGTCCTTCTTGTAGCCATCGTAGGGGCGATAGTGCTTGCGAAGAAAAAGTTAAGGAGTTAGATGAATAATATTCTGCAACTGTCATTCCGAGCGAAGCCCTGCACCGCCCTGTACCATCTGGTTCGGGGCACCGTATGGTGTTCAGGGCGAAGCGAGGAATCTCGTTTTGAGATTGCTTCGGGATTTTGTCCCTCGCAATGACATTAAAAGGAAAAATTCATGGTCTCATTAAATAGCTATATAGTCCTCAGCATGATAGTCTTTACCATCGGAGTCTTCGGATTCCTTACAAGAAGAAACATAATCATCATGTTTATATCTGTAGAACTTATGCTTAATGCGGTTAACATAAGCCTTGTAGCCTTCAGCTTTTATCTCCAGGACTTAAGGGGACATATCCTTGTATTCTTCATAATATCTGTTGCCGCAGCAGAGGCTGCGATCGGGCTTGCGATATTAATAGCGTTTTTCAGGAATAAACCGACTGTGAATATCGATGAAATAAATATTATGAAATGGTAGGAGTAATGGAAACCGTTATATCTATAAAACCACTCCTCGCGGTACTTGTCTCTGTTATAGGGACTCTTCTTATACTGATTACCGGAGAGAGAAGGCAAAACCTGAGGGAATTCTGGTCTATAGCCGCAGGGGTATTAAAGTTCGGGATTGTTGCATCCATGGTCCCCGCTATCTTCGACGGAAAGACCATAGAATATACACTCTTCCATATTTTACCCGGAGTTGACATAAAGTTCAGGGCTGATGCCTTCGGCATACTCTTTGCGGCAGGCGCATCCTTTCTCTGGATTTTTACTTCCTTCTATTCTATAGGTTACATGCGTCCACTTCAGGCAAAATCCCAGACGAGATATTTTGCATGCTTCGCTATCTCCCTCTCGACAACAATGGGCGTAGCATTTTCCGCAAACCTATTCACGATGTTCCTCTTCTACGAGGGTCTTACCATAATCACATACCCCCTTGTCGGTCACAAGGAGGATAAAGAATCGCTTGCAGGTGCAAGGAAGTATGTTATCTATTTACTCGGTGCTGCAAAGGTATTCCTTGTCGCAGCGATTATACTTACATACAACCTCTCAGGGACACTCGAATTCTCAAAGGGAGGACTTTTCCCTGCCGAAGTACAGTCTTCTCAGCCTCTTCTGCTGAGTATTATATTCATCCTCTTCCTCTTCGGTTTTGCTAAATCTGCTATTATGCCTTTTCACGGGTGGCTCCCTGCTGCAATGGTAGCACCAACCCCTGTAAGTGCACTTCTCCATGCCGTGGCTGTTGTTAAAACAGGGGTATTCACGGTACTACGTGTAATATTTTTTGTCTTTGGTACAGGTCTTATGAAAGATCTCGGCGTAGACACTGTGGCTATCTTCTTCGCCTCATTTACACTCATTATGGCCTCTGTTATCGCCTTAAGCCGTGATAACCTTAAGGCAAGGCTTGCCTTCTCAACTGTAAGTCAGCTCTCCTATATAATCCTCGGTGCGGCATTACTCACTCCGAGCGGAATGATCGGTGGCATTTCACACATAACGATGCATGCCTTTGCGAAGATCACATTGTTCTTCTGCGCCGGCTCCATATATGTATCTACCCATAAGACAGAGATAAGCCAGTTGAGCGGTATAGCAAAGAAGATGCCCTGGACTATGACCGCCTTTGCCATAGGTACATTGAGCATGATAGGTGTCCCTTCAGTTGGAGGGTTTATCAGCAAGTGGAATCTCGTTGTAGGCTCTTTAGAGGCCCACAGTATAATCGTACTCTCTGTTCTCCTTGCGAGTACGATGTTGAACGCCGCCTATTTTGTGCCTATCGTTTACAAGGCATTTTTTGAAAAGGAAGAAGAACATCACGGACACCACTCCACAGGATCCTACGGAGAGGATGTAAAAGAGAATCCCTTTATGGTTGTCCCACTGTTCCTGACAGCGATCGGGACTATCATCTTAGGTATTTATCCTGATTTCGTACTCCAACTTGCAAGGGAGGTAATAAGATGAATATATTCGAAAAAATTCTTGAAGACCCGAAGCGTTTCAGTGTGGTAAAGAGGATATTTTATATCAGCCTTTTCATTATCGTCCTCATAGAAGTCGCTGTTGTTTATGTATTTGGTCTCGGGCATGGTCATTTCTGGTTCGAAAATCTCCCTGCCTTCGGGACTATATACGGATTCATCTCCTGTATCCTGATAATCGTTGTATCGAAATTCTTAGGAAATATATGGCTCATGAAAAAAGAGGACTATTATGACTGATTGGATACACCCGGGGATATTACTTATAGCAGGATCATTACTTATCCCTTTCCTTAAGGGGAAAGTCAAACAAATATATCTTGTTACCCTTCCCACTATAGCCCTTATCGACTGCCTATCTCTCTCACCCGGTACATATGGTGTAGTAAATTTCCTTGGATATAACCTCACCTTTGGCAGGGTTGATAAGTTAAGCCTCCTCTTTTCTTATGTATTCACCATAATGGGTATAATTGGTATAGTCTATGCCCTTCATGTAAAGGACGACGTCCAGCATATCGCATCCATGATATATGTGGGTAGTGCCCTCGGTGTTACCTTCGCTGGTGATTTCTTTGTACTGTTCATCTTCTGGGAATTTATGGCATTCTCTGCAACCTTCCTTGTCTGGGCAAGGAGGAGCAGGGAATCACTGGCATCAGGTTTCAGGTATCTCCTTGTTCATATCTTCAGTGGAGTCTGCCTGCTGGGCGGGATCATCATACACCTGTCACAGACAGGCTCTATCGCATTCACGAGTATGATGCCCCATGAAGGAAGCATATCCTTCTATCTTATACTTCTCAGTTTCATAATCAATGCTGCTGTACCTCCCTTCGGCGCATGGCTTCCTGACGCCTATCCTGAGGCTACTGTGACAGGGGCGGTTTTTATGACAGCATACACAACAAAGTCCGCTGTATACGTACTTGCAAGAGGCTACCCTGGTACAGAGATTCTTATGTGGCTGGGAGCAATAATGGCTGTCTATGGGATTATTTATGCATTCCTTGAAAATGATGCCAGGAGACTTCTTTCCTATCATATCATCAGTCAGGTCGGGTTTATGGTGTGCGGCGTTGGAATAGGAACAGAGATGGCACTCAATGGTTCAGTATCCCACGCCTTTGCTCACATCATCTATAAAGGTTTGCTCTTCATGGGCGCAGGGGCTGTTATTGAGATGACAGGAAAGAGGAAACTTACTGAACTGGGCGGGCTTTACAAGACCATGCCGTTAACGATGGTGTTCTTTCTGATAGGTGGATTTTCGATCGCTGGGGCACCGCTCTTAAGCGGGTTTGTGAGTAAGTCAATGACCGTCTCAGCTGCAGGAGAGGAACATAAACTCTTTGCTTTCCTCATGCTGACACTCGCAACAACAGGTACCTTCTTGAGTATAGTCCTTAAACAGTCCTACTATATGTTCTTTGGAAAAGACTCAGGGATGAGGACAAAAGAGCCTCCTCTGAACATGTTGATCGCCATGGGTATAGCCTCATTTATATGCCTCTTGATAGGCGTCTTCCCGAGTACCCTTTACTCTTTGCTTCCCTTTCCAGTTCACTATGCTCCGTATACATCACAACACATTATGTCCTCATTGGGGATCTTTGGATTTACCGCCCTTGGCTTTTTCATGCTTTTGAAAAATATTGTTCCAAAACCTACCATCAGCCTTGACACCGACTGGCTCTATAGAAAAGGTGCGAAGGCGTTCATGTGGGTAGCGAATAAACCTGTTGCCACTTTTGAATATAATATTGTCGGAGAAGCATATGAGTTCATAATTCAGAAACCGATATTAAAAATCGCCCATTACTTAAGGGTCTTCGATACAGGTGCGGTTGATGGGACAGCAAATGGTATTGGCAAATTGACAGTCCTATTGAGCAAGGCGATGCGCCTCATCCAGAGCGGTCAGATACAGCACTATGCGCTCTTTATAGTTTTTGGAGTGATCGTTATTCTGGCACTGGTTTTATTTTTATAAGGTTAAAATGGAAGATATTATATTTAACAAACTTGATTATCCCATACTTACCCTGACCACATTCCTCCCTGTGGCAGGTGCACTCCTACTCCTTTTTTTGAGGAACTCGGATGGGATAAGGTGGGTATCGCTCATCACAACTGTGGCAACCTTCTTCGTCTCACTCCCGATCTATATACATTTCGATAAGACTACATACAAGATGCAGTTTGTTGAAAGTTATGAATGGATACCATCACTGAATATAAACTACAAAGTAGGTGTTGACGGTATCAGTGTACTCTTCATAATCCTCTCCACTCTCTTAAGTATCCTCTGCGTCCTCGTTTCATGGAAGGCGATCGAAAAGAAGGTGAAGGAGTTCTTTATTGCCCTCTTGATTACAGAGACCTCTATGCTCGGCATCTTCATCTCTCTCGACATATTCCTCTTCTACATCTTCTGGGAGACGATGTTGATTCCGATGTTCCTGCTTATCGGTGTATGGGGTGGCCCGAACAGGATCTATGCTGCGATAAAATTCGTCCTCTTTACTCTCATAGGAAGTGTCCTTATGCTTGTCGGAATAATAGTCCTTTATTTTAATGGCGGGAAGACCTTCGATATACTGGCACTCTCGAATATACACTATCCCATAGGGCTCCAGTTATGGCTCTTCATCGCCTTCCTTGCCGCATTCGCAGTTAAGGTTCCGATGTTCCCTGTCCATACATGGCTTCCTGACGCACACACAGAGGCACCTACTGCAGGGAGTGTAATCCTTGCAGGAATTCTACTCAAAATGGGTGGTTATGGTTTCCTGAGGTTCTCCCTCCCTATGTTCCCTGATGCAACAAAGGCTTTACTAAAGCCCATGCTTATTCTCTCTGTTATCGCAATAATATACGGTGCCTATGTCACACTTATGCAGAAGGACTTTAAGAGGCTTATCGCCTATTCGAGCGTGAGCCATATGGGCTTTGTTACCCTCGGTATATTCGCACTCAACCAGACAGGTGTAGAAGGCGGAATACTCCAGATGGTGAATCACGGCGTAGTTACAGGCGCCCTCTTTATGTGTGTGGGTATAATCTACGAGAGGACGCATACGAGGATGATTGAGGACTACGGTGGTCTTGCAAGGTCAGTCCCTGTATTCGTAATATTCTTCGCCATATTCAGCCTTGCTGCAAGTGGATTCCCCGGGCTGAACTCATTCATTGGAGAGTTTCTTATTATCAGCGGGACATTTAAGGCAACTTTAACCTTCGGAACGCTTTCAATTCTCGGCGTGATCCTCGGTGTAATATATATGGCATGGCTCTTTTACAGGATAGCCTGCCTCGATGTGAACCCTAATATCTCTCACAAACTCTATGATGTTGACCTGAGAGAAATAATTGCCCTTATTCCACTTGTGATACTCGTATTCTTTATTGGCTTACAGCCGGGTTTCCTGCTGGATTATATGCATGTCTCTGTCCAGCACTTACTCGAGAAGGTGAATGCAGGAAATATAGAAGAAATAGATATAGCAAGAGCATTTCTGGAGATTGTAAAATAATATAATCATGCAAATAACTCTGGCAAATAAGCGTCATTCCTGCGGAAGCAGGAATCCAGACATCGTCCCCTTGAAACTTGTCCTCGACTGCGATCGGGAAAAGGGGTACAAGAACATAAAGGCACTGGATTCCGCATCAAGTGCGGAATGACATATAGGAAACAAGACATGAAGAAGTTTTACGTTTATATGCTCTGCAACAAACGGAACGGCACTTTATACACAGGAATAACATCAGATATTATCAAACGTGTTTATGAACATAAGAATAATCTTGCTAAGGGTTTCACTAAAAAATACAAAATTCATAACCTGGTGTGGTATGAGATGCACAAAACAGCAGAAACAGCAATTATTAGAGAAAAACAGATAAAGAAATGGAAGCGTAGGTGGAAACTGGAACTTATCGAAAACCATAATCCAGAATGGAATGATTTATATGAGACATTTTAAGACTGGATTCCTGCTGGAGTTTATCCCGTATCCCGTCTACGAGTCTGCGACAATCAAGTTGAGGACAGGCTCGATACTGGCCAGGAATAACAATTTATGAAGGATTTTTAAGATGAAAATTATTTGTCTATTGGAGGTTATTAAATGGAATTTCAGTTTCCCAATCTAGGTCCAATAACCCCTGAACTCATTATGACCGGCATTGCCCTCTTTATCTTAATGGCAGACCTTTTTATAAAAAAGAAGGAAGCACTCGCCTTCCTGGGCATCATAGGTACTGTCATTGTTGTTTACTATACACTTGTAACAACTGCAGGAACGACATTTGGCGGTATGTTCGTTTCTGATGGTTACAGCACATTTTTTAAACTCCTCTTCCTTATTAATCTCATCCTTACTATATTGATATCTGTAAAATACATCACTGTAGAAAAGATGAACCTTGGCGAATATTATGCCTTTATTCTCTTCTCCACCCTCGGGATGATGATTATGGCATCTGCCCGTGACCTGATATTAATCTACCTTGGCCTTGAACTTATGGCTATGAGCACCTATATCCTTGCCGCCTTCATAAGGAATGACATTAAATCAACTGAGGCTGCCATGAAATATTTTATGCTCGGTGCCTTCTCATCGGCATTCCTCCTCTATGGTATAGCGATGATTTACGGAACTACAGGGACGACAGAGCTTAAATCCATAGCCACATATATAAGTAAAAACGGGCTTATAGGAAACAAAACATTAATTCTCTCTATTATATTCTTCGTTGTCTCCTTCGGATTTAAGATCGCCGCTGTCCCCTTCCATATGTGGGCACCTGATGTCTATGAAGGGGCACCCACATCTATTACTGCCTTTATGTCAGTAGGTCCAAAGGCAGCAGGCTTTTCAATCATCGGAAGAGTCTTCTATGAGGCATTCGGCTCCTTCCATGTCGAGTGGAGTAATATCCTTTTACCACTTTCAATCCTTACTATGGTCATAGGTAATGTCATCGCCATTTCCCAGACGAACATCAAGAGGATGCTTGCCTATTCCTCTATCGCCCACGCAGGCTATGCCCTTCTCGGAGTTATTACAGGTACACCCGAGGGGATTGCGAGTACCATGAATTACCTCATGATTTATGCCTTTATGAATATCGGTGCCTTCTCGATAGTCATAATGCTAAGGAAGGAGGGGTTTTCTGGGGTAAATATCGAAGACTATAAGGGACTTGCCAAAAATCATCCTCTAACATCGGCTATGATGCTCATCTTCATGTTTTCTCTCACTGGTATCCCACCTACCGCAGGGTTTATCGGAAAGTTTTATGTCTTTATGGAGGCAATAAATGCAGGCTATATCATACCTGTAATTATTGCTGTAATTATGAGCGTCATATCTGCCTACTTCTATCTCAGAATAGTGATGTATATGTATATGCAGGATCCCGAGCAAGAGATCACCCTCACTACATCCCCGGCAATGGGTCTTGCACTCATTATAACCACAGCAGGAACTCTTATCATCGGGGTACTCCCCTCCTTTCTTGTAGACTTCGCAAAGAGATCAATAGTGGGTATCTTTTAATACCTCTGTTTTTCAGTAAAAGTTTTAATATTGACCAAATATAATAAAAATATTAAAATTATATACTTATTAAAGTCTAATAAACAGAAAGGGTTATATGATAAGATTTAAACAGATTCCTAAAAATATTCATCAAAAAATTAACACTCTTGTCGGCTTTTTTAAGGAAGATCCCAATATTATTTTTGCTTATCTTTTTGGTGGATTGTTAAAAGATAGAGTAAATCCGTTAAGTGATGTTGACATAGCCGTTTTTTTAAAGGATGTAAAAAAATCTTCCTATTTTGATTTATTTTGTAAGATAACGGACATCCTGTGTTCGGATGAGGTTGACCTTATAATACTAAACCTCTCTCCCCTTAGCCTGACAGGAAGAATCCTGCAGAACAGAAAAATCCTGATTGATAAGAATCCCTTTTTGAGACATAAATATGAGTCCCTTACTCTTAGAAAATATTTTGACTTTTCAATGAAAGAAAGAAATATCCTTAAAAGGAGGTATGGAATTGGTTGACAAACTCTTGCTGGGAAGAAAGCTTACAGAGATGGATATCTATCTGAGTCAGATCAAAGAGTTCTCAAGGATCTCTCTTTCTTCTTACAGGGGTGACTGGAAAATACAGAGAATTGTTGAAAGAACATTCCAGGTATTGATTGAACTGTGTATTGATATTGCCAGCCACTTGATCTCTGATAAGGGTATGAGATTACCGACAGGGTATGCAGATACTTTTAAGGTATTGACGGAAAACAAGGTTATAACTAAAGACCTGTTTAAAATAATGGAACGGATATCTAAATTCAGAAATGTAATTGTACACCAGTATGAAAAAATAGACCCTGCAATAGTAATATCAATCCTTCACGGTAATCTAACGGACTTTAACAAATATAAAAATGCTATTATTAAGTATATGAAGGAAGAGAAGTAAATGCCCCTATTCAGATCCATAGTCTCAAAACTTATAATCATAGCCCTCATAGTGCTTTCATTTTTTATCTTCTATGTTTACATAGGTTTTAACTTCACAGAACATATCAGAGGTGATGCAACAAGAATAAATATTGCTGGCAGGCAGAGGATGCTCACCGTAAGCATGGCACTCCGCATTGCAGTCTCCCTCTATGGCAACGTCCATCAGGCAGAAAAGGAGGCACTCACAAATGGGGTTGAAAGGATTATGG
This sequence comes from Thermodesulfovibrionia bacterium, assembly GCA_919902995.1. Classification (GTDB taxonomy): domain Bacteria; phylum Nitrospirota; class Thermodesulfovibrionia; order JACRGW01; family JACRGW01; genus JACRGW01. Next base: position 858 of record CAKKSD010000063.1, on the reverse strand, counting down.
CAGAATATGAAGAGGCACTTTATGGCCTCAGGGATGGAAGCAAAAGGCTCGGGCTGTCCCCCATACCTCAGAAGACTCAGAATTACGGGGAGCCAGCTACTCAGCTAAATACATTGATTGATACCTGGCAAAAGAGCCAGAAACCAACCTTCCTGAATATAACTAAGATGCCTCCTGAGAGGGCTAAAGAAGCCTGTGGGTTGTGCCATTCTGCTGTTAGGGATAATCTACCTAAAATTGAAGCCTTCGTAAAAAGCATGCAAGACAATTATGAGAACGAACTAAAGGAGTTCGATAACTTCAGAGTATATACACTCGGATTTTTCTCTATCCTTGCTGTTTTCATAATAATTTATGTATGGAAAACAATGATAACACCTATATGGAGTTTTAAAAAGGCAGCAACAGAGATCGAAAAGGGAAACTTTAATGTAAGGGTCAATATAAAATCTAAAGATGAGATAGGAGACCTTGGGAATACATTCGATAAGATGGCACAAAACCTTAATAACCTTTTCGATGAGAATATAAGAAACCTTCAGGAACTCACTGTCCTGTATGAGATCTCAAAAGAGGCGAGCAAGTCTTTTGATCTTGAAACCGTACTTAATAGGGTAATGGATGCGATGCTCCGTTTTGAACCCCTCGGTTTTGAGAAAATGGGAGCGATATTCCTCTGCGATAAAAAGAAAAAGACCCTGAAACTTACAGTAGAACGCAATTTTACAGAAGAACATAAAAGGATGTGTAATACTGTCCTTTACGGAGAATGTCTCTGCGGAAATGTGGCAGAAACAGGAGAACTGTACTAGCTCAATAATTCGGTAACTTTTTGTAGTTTATCAAAAGGTGTTTCAT
>CAKKSD010000062.1:1103-34717 GCA_919902995.1 Thermodesulfovibrionia bacterium | reverse complement strand
CAATGACAAGAGCGAAGGGGCTCGCAATGACAGTTTAGGAGATTTCATAGAAATCAGCGTCGCTGATACGGGTATAGGAATATCGGAGGATGACCAGAAAAGACTATTCCAGCCTTTCCAGCAACTCGAGACAAAACTTTCAAGGAAATATCCAGGTACTGGACTCGGACTTAACCTCAGTAAGAAACTCGTCGAACTCCACGGCGGGAAGATATGGGTTGAGAGTGAGGTTGGTAAAGGGAGCAGGTTTATATTTACGATACCGATAATAGAGGGTGAGGAAGCAGGTAGCAAAGAGTAGGTAGCAAGAAAGGGAATAGGTAAAAAAGTTCGTAATATTTTGATAAGCAAATATCAAATAGTCAGTTTACTAATAGTATCTGCTCTTTTTTTCTTTACTTCGATATCTTCTGCAACAACCGATTATTCCAGAAATACAGGTCTGTCTTGTAAGGAGTGCCATGTTAAGGCAATAGGGGGTAGTCCGCTTACAAAGACAGGAGAGAAGTTCCTAAATGGTATAAAAATCAAAGGGCAATACAGGCAACTGAATGAGACACAGAAAATAGTAAGATTCTTTATCGGCTATATCCACCTGATAATCGCTATAGCCTGGTTCGGGACGATCATTTATGTCCATATCCTCCTTAAACCTGCCTATGCCCTGAGGGGTCTTCCAAAGGGTGAACTCCTTCTCGGATGGACATCGATCATAATCCTTTCTATATCAGGCACCCTTCTTACTATAGCCAGGATACCTAAGTGGGAGATATTATACACGTCAAGATTTGGCATACTCCTGAGTATCAAGATATTCCTCTTCCTTTTAATGGTAACAACTGCAGTCATAGTCACATTCTTCGTAGGACCGAGGATGAAAAGAAAATGGAAGGTGAAGTGGGAGACGCAGATTGCTGAAGGCAGACAGGATCTCACAATCGAACAGTTACACAGTTTTGATGGGAAGGAGGGTAGACCTGCCTACATCGTATATAAAGGAAAGATATACGATGTAACAAAAAGCAAGTTCTGGAAAGATGGTTCCCATATGACAAAACATCTTGCAAGCCATGACCTGACGGATGTACTCAAGACCGCACCTCATGGAGAAGAAAAGATTCTTCCCATGCCTGCTGTGGGCAAACTTATTTCAATGGGGGAGAAACCCTCAAAACCATTTCATGAAAGGATATTCTATTTATTCGCATATTTGAACCTTCTCTTTATATTCCTTATAGTATTTGTAATAGCCCTCTGGAGATGGGGTTAGTTCTATGATACAGGTCATAGTCTTGTTTTCAGTTAAGTGTTATAAATCTTGCATTCTTTAGTCCGTAGGATCCTGTCGTAGACTCGACTCATAGAGTGGACAAGAGGTAAGATATGGATACCACTTTGATTATTATTCATCTCCTTAGTATTTGGTGTAAACTTGATATTTAAATAAATCTTAATTTTCTTTAAGAAAGGAGGTTTTAATGGAAGTACTTGAGCTTAAGAAGATGATAAAGTTTTATCCTGACAGGATCTCGAGGGAGATGCTGTCAGATGCACCCGAGATGCGTATCGCCCTCATGTGTCTTGAAAAGGGACAGAAACTCGAACCCCATAAGGCGCCGTTGAGGCTGTTAATGTATGTTGTTGAGGGAAAAGGCACCTTTACTGTCGGCGATGAGCGTATTGAGGCAGATGAAAAGACCTGTATCGTCTGTGACCCAATGGTATCCCATGGTTTTAATGCTGACAGGGATGATAAGCTTGTAGTGATGGCTGTTGTAACACCAGTGGAATAGGCTGGTCTGAAAAATTTTGTGCTACATTCTCGAATTTAAACCTCGGATAGATCGCGCCGAGTCCGAGACCTGTAATACCGAAGGTCATTATGAATATAGTTACAGTGGATAGAGCCATCATATACCTGACGGGATTATGAGAAAGGGAAGAAGGATAAAGGGAATTCCTAAATAAAAATAAAAGGGAGGGTGATAGACCGTTCCGTATGCTATAAAGACAGGCAGGCCAAAGGATAGTACCATCCATGAGGAATCTGTCATGCTTTCCGTCATTCCCACCCCCGTTTTCACGAGGGTAAACTCCAGTGGGAATCCAGGGTTTCTTTTTTCCTATTTAGAAGGAAAGGAGTCTGGATTCTTGCTCCCTGCTTGAAGCCTGCTGGGACAAGTTTTGCAGGAATGACAATAACTATTTATTAGGAACATTTTAAAACCTGAATATCACCCACATAGGGACAAAGATAGTTTCGCCCTTTAATCTCTGCCTCCATTCGTATGAGCCCTCTGATTTTTCTATTATGTGGATATATTCGTAGGGTGTAGCCTTATCTATGTCAATATAAAATTGTTCCTTCTTACCTTCCAGGATTAATTCACCGGTAAGTTCATGCCGGGTCTCAAAAATACCATCTCCATCTTTGTCTATGAGGGAGTATTCGTAGGGTAGTTTTTTGTCAATGTCGATGTCATATCTGAATGCCTTCCCTTTAACGCTATAGACCCTGAAAAGGCTACTATCATTTGCCCTGTAGGTACTAACAAGGGTCTCTTTGCCTTCTATCTTATCTGTAAGATCCATCATCTCTTCTGATATAAGCTTTGAACTGCTTATATCAGGAGGGGCATATCCTTTTGAATTGTATGTCTCTGTTCTCTTTACTTCAAGTGCATACGTAACCGATACAGAAAAGATAAAAACTACAATACTGAGAATAACCAGAATCATCCTATTCATCATAAAACCTCCCTTACTTCATCCAGTTCTTAGCCACCAGTAAGCCTCAGAAAGATATCCTCAAGCCTCCTGTTGTCTCCTTTTGCAGTTTCCCTTAACTCATTCATCGTGCCTGATGCGATGAGTCTGCCTTCATTGATTATTCCGATTCTATCTCCGAGTTCCTCTGCTAAAGTCAAGTTATGGATTTCATAAAAATAGTAATACCATCTGAACTTAGCACCTTGAATAATCTTTTTATAAGCCTTGCACCCTTTGGATCAAGTCCAACAGACAGAAAATCTCCCCTTTTCTAACTTCTAAGTTTATTCCATTTACTGCTGGAAATCCATTAAAATTCTTCTTTAGACCGATGAGTTGTATCATATTGCATCGTATGAAATTCCGAAACAATTTCGGAATGACACTTAAAACTGTCATGCTGAACTCATTTCAGCATCTAATAGATTCTGAATCCAAGTTCAGAATGACAAATGGATTTACCTATACTCCAGTATCTCTATTGATAACTTTCCCACTATCCTGAGTATCTCCACCTGCTTATCAAGGTCGCCCTCCAGGAATTTTATATGGGTTCCGTCAGCAGGAAACTGGTTCAGGGTGGGATCTAATGAAACCCATTCTCCTACGAATACCTCAGGCCATGCATGGTAGTAGAAAGCACTTCTGCTGTATACGAGTCCTATGTCTATCTTTGTGGGTATCCCTGCAGAGCGTGCTAAGGCTGTGAAGAGGGTAGTATGCTCATTACAGTCACCCTGTTTCATCCTGAGCACCTCTAAGGCATTCGGTATGCTCACAGTAGGCCGTTTCTCAATGTTTTTATAGACCCATTCCATTAAAAGCATAGAAGACCTGAGCGGGTCCTTCTCCTTACCGATTATATCCTTAGCCTTATCTACTATTCTCTGATCTTTAGATTGAATGAGTAATGTAGGTTCGAGAAATTCACGGAGAGACTTATCCTTAACAGGTAATCTTAAATCTTGAGTCTTGACTCTTGTAATATCTTCCTTCTTTATCTCTAAAATGTCCCCTTTTAGAAACTGTCTTCCTCCAGACAGAAAGAACCCCTGAAGAGGGATGTCCTTCAGTCTTAATTTGAGGTAGGAGACCCTTTCTGGGTCTTTAAGGGTGATATTTGGAAGGACAACCGTCTCGGCGATAATATCTGTTCCTGCAACAGGCCCGACACCCATGGCATCCTTCTTTGACTCTTTGACCATGACAAATCCGAGTGGGCTCTCTTCCTTAAGTATTTCCCCTTTCTCATCGACCCATCTGATTATATTTATCCCTTTGAAACTTGCATTCATTCTATAGGCGTCCTTATCAAGACCCATAATCTTTATTCTCTCTTTACCTTCTACTACTATATTTAATTCCTGCTGGCTCATAGTTGAGGGATCAAATACAAGGGCTCTGAATCTCTTTCCCGGTTTAAGACCATTCATACCAAACTTTTCAGAAAGCCCTGACTCCAGATATATATCATCCTTAAGGGGTATCTCTTCATTGCTTTTATCTGCCCCGGAAGACAGGGTAAGCTTCAACTTATTCTCTTTAATCTCTCCTGTTATCTCTAGGGATGTAATATCCGAGGACATGCGGAAGTTAAAGGATTCAAGTTTGTAGTCAGTCCCCAATCTTGCTTCAGTGGCTGTCTCAACCTTCTGAGGACTGCCCATAACCCTGAGATTCATAGATGCCGTATCATTTACCATGTAGCCTTTACCGTCCTTCCTTATTGAGTTATAGGCATAACCGATCTTCTGACCTTTAAGGTAGATTCCCATCCACCTTTCCTTTTCTTCTTCAGAAAAGGATAAAGGTTTTTGGGAAACTACCGGGAAAGGGGTTTTCCATAAAGGACCGTAATGTCGCTGGGAAAGGAGACCGAGCATTATAAACCAGAATAGTAAAATTCCTATGCTCAGGAACTTTCGGTGAACCTTCTCCATAATCAAAATATACCAGACATAAAGATTTTAGGCAATCCTTAATAATACTAAAAGCATTACCTTTTCCGCTATAAGGATTAGGAAATCAAAACCTACTGATACAGTCATTCTGAGCGGAGCCCTGCACCGTCTGGTGCAGGGCGGAGTCGAAGAATCTCATTAGTAAATAACTTATGAAGACCCCTCACGGAGCCTGCCCTGAGCTAAAACCGAGACCCTTCGCTTCGCTCAGGGTGACAGATGGCGAAGGGTTCAGGGTGACATTTTTGGAATACTTTTTTATTCGGTCACGGAATTAGAAATTCTTCCCTTAATGCTTACATTGTCTTTGCTATCTTCTTCTTCAGCTTTTCCCATGGAAGGGTGTTTAAAATATCATTCTTACTAAGCCAACCCCTTCTTGCAACCTTTACACCGTTCTCTATATAGTCGAGCTGACTGATGACATGGGCATCGGTGCTGATTACAAGAGAGACACCGAGTTCCTTTGCCTTTTTTGAGTTTATATCATTAAGATCGAGCCTGAGGGGATAGCCATTTATTTCGAGGGCTGTATTGGTCTCTTTTGCGGTCTTTAAAACTAAATCTATATCTAACTCATATCCTTCTCTTTCGCCAAGAAGCCTCCCTGTGGGATGCGCTATTATATGTATGAAGGGATTCTTCATCGCCATTACAACCCTCTTTGTCATCTGTTCCTTATCCTGTCTGAAACCAGAATGGATTGCAGCAACTACTATATCAAGTTTTGATAGAACTTCATCAGGATAATCTATCGTACCATCTGACCTAATATTTACCTCTGTCCCTGCTAAAAGCCTTACACCCCTTAACCTCTTATTCAGCGATATTACTTCCTTTTTCATTTCAAGAAGGGCCTCTTTTGTAAGCCCCCTTGCGATTCCCAAAGACTTTGAGTGGTCTGTTATTGCAAGATATTCGTATCCTCTTTCTTTTGCAGCAATGGCCAGTTCCTCAAGTGTATGAGAGCCATCAGACCATTTAGAGTGTACATGGAGGTCACCTTTTATATCCTTAATCTTTACTAATTTGGGAAGGTCACCCCTAATCGCTGCTTCTATCTCTCCCATGTCTTCCCTGAGTTCTGGGTGGATATCGGGGAGGTCAAGTACCCTGTAGATATCTTTTTCTTCTTTCCCTGCTATCTTCTTATCTGTTTTCTGATCAAATACCCCATACTCATTTATCTTTAGTCCCCTCTTCATAGCCATCTCCCTGAGCCTTATGTTATGGGATTTAGAGCCTGTGAAATATGCGAGGGCTGCACCAAAAGAATCCTCCTCAACGACTCTTAAATCAACCTGGATTCCTGCATTTGTTACTATGCTCGATTTAGTAATTCCTCTTGCAAGAATTTCATTCACCTGTGGTAGATTTACAAAGGTCTTCATCACCTTTGAAGGATCTGGAGATGTGGCGAGAATATCAATATCCTTTATCGTATCCTTCATCCTTCTGAGGCTTCCAGCAAGACTTACCCTCCTCACATCCTTAGAAGCCTTGAGGGCATTGACTATTTCTTCAGCCATAGGGAGGACCCTCCCGAGTGGTTGTCTCTCCTTTCCTCTTTTGAGCATCTCGATTCCCCTAAGTATATTTTCCTCAGTCTTTTCCCTAATACCAGGGACTTTAAGGAGCTTATGGGACTTGGCAGCTTCTTCGAGATCTTCTATATTCTTAATCCTGAGTTTATCGTAAAGGAGTTTAGATGTCTTTGGACCGAGGCTCGGTACAGAGTGGAGTTCAACCAGTCCTTCAGGTATCTCCTTCTTAAGGTCTTCATAGAACTTAAGGCTACCTGTTGAAATTATCTCTTCGATTTTCTGTGCGAGGTCTTTTCCTATGCCGGGAATTTCTTCGAGTGCCTTTCTTTCTATCATGGAATCGAGGTCTTGTGAAAGGCTCTCGATATTCTGTGCAGCCTTCCTGTATGCCCTGATTCTGAAGAGGTTTTCTCCTTTTATTTCGAGGATATCGGCTATGTCATTAAATACCTTTACAACTTCCTGGTTCTTCATATGAAAATATCCTCTAAATATTCGTCATTCCCGCAATCTTTAAGCGGGAATCCAGTAAAATCAATGTCCTCTGGATATTTCATTTTAATAGTTCCTTTAATGTTATTGCATTATCCACCGCATACCTACAGACATCGTTATTGAAATAGATCTGACCAATGATTATAATTATAACCGCTTGTCCCTATATACACCTTTGGCATAATTTAATACTACCACAAAAAATTTAGCATGGATAGATTTGACATAGAGTATAATGTAGCATTAATGTTTAAATTCCTTTAAAATATTAGTAGAATGATGGAAATTACACCTTAAATAATGAAGAACCCTGCAGTAAAGACCGCAGGGTATCAAAATTAAAACAACTTAAGTCGTATGTAGTCATTCCTGTGGAAACAGGAATCCAGTTTTAATATAGTTCCCCGTTTTCACGGGGACGACGTCTGGATTCCCACCCTATGGGTCGGGTCATAGACTTCCGTGGGAATGACGAGAAGGTAACCATGTAGCAAGACCACAGGAAATTGAAAGTTTTAAAATATACAAGATAATGTTTTAAGAAAAAGGTAACCAATGATCCCATTTCCGAACATAGATCCTGTTATTATTAAAATTGGCCCTCTATCTGTCAGGTGGTATGGGGTAATGTATCTTATCGGATTTGCGTCTTCGTATCTCCTTGTCAGATATCAGGTAAAGAAAAAGAAGATAGCCCTGAATGTTAAAGACATTGATTCTCTCTATTCATTTCTTATCATTGGTCTCCTTGCAGGTGCAAGGCTCGGTTATATAATCTTTTATAATCTCGGTTACTATCTCAAAAACCCCCTCGAAATATTTACATTCTGGCATGGAGGGATGTCCTTTCATGGAGGTTTAATCGGGAGTATTGTTGCAGGTATTCTTTTTTGTAGAAAGTTCAGGATGGATTTCTGGCAGGTCTCTGACCTTGTTGTTGTTACGGCACCAATTGGACTTGGCCTCGGAAGACTCGCAAATTTTATAAACGGAGAGCTTTTTGGCAGGGTCACAGATGTTCCATGGTCAATGATTTTTCCTGAAGGAGGCCCTCTTACACGACACCCGTCACAGCTTTATGAATTCTTTTTAGAAGGTGTTTTGCTTTTTGTAATCTTATGGGTATTGAAGGGTAAAAGCTTCAGATCAGGCATACTATCTTCATTATTCCTTATCCTATACGGGCTGATAAGATTTATTGTGGAGTTTTTCAGAGAACCAGATCCACAACTTGGATTCATTCTTGGGCCCTTCACAATGGGGCAGATGTTGAGTATGTTGATGGTTACATTGGGTATTGGAATTCTGTTTTATAAAAGTAGGTAGAGGAAAACAAATAATTATTAAATCTTAATAATCTGTTCATTACTTCTTCACAATTCTTTGATATAATGTTTTAGTATGTCAGGGCATCTTATTTATTCTAGGCGATCTCTGATTGTGGAAAATATTTTAAAAGGCCTATGCGTTAATTTAAGAAGCTCGTTTACCTAAAGATATATAGAATATTATTCTATATGTTAGAGCTGGACTATCTAATTTTAAGTCCAGTCAAAATTGAAAGGAGGAGATATCATGCGTAACTGGATGGGTGGTGATTGGATGTATGGATATGGTATGGGCTGGGGATGGTTTGGACCAGTCCTGATGGTCCTCTTCTGGGCGCTATTGATCTTAGGGATAATCTACCTTGTTAAAGTCATTGCTGGTGGAAGAATAACTACTTCTCCCAGAGAAGAAACCGCCCTTGATATCCTTAAAAAGAGATACGCCAGGGGAGAAATAGATACGGAAGAATTTACATGAAAAAAACGGGAATTAGAATCTTAACTGATTAATTATTAAACAACCCTATTAGATTTTTAAAAGAATTATGTTAAAATAAAATATAAATAACTAAAATGAAAAGGATAGTAATAATAGTACTTCTTATTTTAGGCGTCTTAGTTTTTTTTATTATACCTAAGGAAGACAGGGTACAGAGGATTATCGTTGCTGTAGGTCAAAAGGCGCCTGAATTCGAGTTGCCTGAGATTGACCCAAACAGCAAAAATCCTCCAAAGATATGGAGTTCTTCTGATCTGAAGGGGAAGGTCGTATTCATTAACTTCTGGGCTTCCTGGTGCAAAGAATGCAGAATAGAGATGCCTTCTATTCAGAGGCTCTACGATAAAATGAAAGATAGACCCTTCCAGATGATAACAATACTTTACAGAGAGGCCCCTGAAAAGGCAATGGCGTATATGAAAGTGAATGGTTTTACAATGCCTGTTCTCCTCGATGAAGGTAATAAGACCGCTTATTCATACGGATTAACAGGAGTGCCTGAAACCTATATCATTGATAAAGAAGGAATCGTAAAGAAAAGACATATCGGTGGAGGGGTGTGGGATAGCCCTGAGACCCTAAGTTTTATAGAAAATTTGCTCAAACCATAATCCCTATCCACGAGATGCTGTCGATGACTCGTAGAGAAACAAGTTCAGCATGACATTTTTTAGGAGTTATTTGTCACCCTGAATTAATTTCAGAGTCTCGAAATTTCATTCTGTTTCGCAGGGAGGAATTCTTTCCACAAGTTTTGAAAGTCTATTCCCTGTAAGTTCTGTTTTCAGAGTAAAGGATGAGTCGGAGAAATCGTCCTTCTTTTTCATAAGTAGCCATTCCTTCCCTGTTCCTCTTCCTTTCATCAAGGCAAGAGTGAATGCGCCTTTGAGTTTCTTTCCTGACAGGTTAAAACTCAGCCTGCCTTCCTCAATCCCCTTTGTGAGGTCTTCTTCATCCAGTGGTTCATATTTGCCTGTATCCCATACAACAACTGGACCTGCTCCATAATTCCCTTTAGGAATGACTCCTTCAAAGTCTAAATATTCGACAGGATGGTCTGCCACCATTATGGCAAGACGTTTATCCGCAGGATTCATTGATGGCCCTTTAGGGATAGCCCAGGACTTTAAAACTCCTCCCATTTCGAGACGGAAGTCGTAATGGAGATGCCTTGCCTTATGTTCATGGACAACAAATCTCATCGGGTTTTCCTATGTGAGAGATTATAGAAGATTATGACATAGGAGGCAATGGGAATCAAATTGGAATGGCCCTTGACAGCGGTAAAAATCATTGCTATATTATTGTGTAGCTATGGAAAATTTTGAAATGTTGCTTAACGAATCAGTAAAGACCCATGGCCATCTATGTCCTGGACAGGTACTTGGTGTGAAGATGTCTATGCTCGGACTTAAGGAGATAGGCATAGAAGACCCTAAGGGCAAAGATAAAAAGAATATCATTGTCTTTGTCGAGATGGACAGATGTGCTACTGATGCGGTTCAGTCTGTAACAGGATGCAGCCTCGGCAGGAGGACTATGAAATTTGTTGATTATGGTAAGATGGCAGCAACATTCCTTAATCTTAAGACAGGCAAGGCTATCAGGGTTATTGCAAAGGAAGATGCGAGGGAAAAGGCAAAAGAATATTTTCCAGATCCTGAATCAAGTTCAGGACAGAATAAGTATACAGCCCAGCTTGAGGCATACAAGGTAATGTCAGATAAAGAACTATTTGATGTAATGGAAGTAAATGTTGAGTTAAAACCTGAAGATATGCCGGGCAGGCCTTTAAGAAGGATAAAATGCGATTTCTGTGGCGAACATGTCCAGGATATGAGGGAGATCTATCGTGAAGGTAAAATACTCTGTAAACCCTGTGCTGAAGGGGGATATTATACTGAACGGGAAAAAACTTCGTCTATGCTTCATGCTATGAAAATCTCGGGTATTTAATTTTTATTATAAAGCGTTATGCAAAAAAGTCATAGCGGTATGGATATTAAATCAAAACTGTGGATAGAGGTTGAAGGAGAGCCTGTATTTGGAAGGGGGAGGAGGTTTCTTCTTCAGGCAATAGATACATCTGGTTCAATAAACCGTGCAGCAAAAGAGATAAATATCTCTTACAGGAAGGCATGGAGTTATATAAAAGCGATGGAGGAGAGGCTTGGGATCAAGCTTGTTGAAAGACATGCTGGAGGTAAAAACGGTGGAGGTGCAACCCTGACAGGTGAAGCAAGGGATTTTTTAAAAAAATACGAGATGATGGAAGAAGGAATAAAGGAGATTGTTGATAAGAAATTCAGGAGGATATTTGGTAAGTAAAAGGAGGTGTCATTATGTGTGATGTTAATAATGGAGAAAAGAACGGAGCAGGATTGAAAACAATACCTGTAGGTGATGCAGTAGGGATGGTTTTGGCCCACGATATTACAGAGATTCGTAAGGATGAGTTTAAAGGGAGGGCATTTAAAAAGGGACATATTATTAAAGAAGAAGATATAAACCATCTTTTAAGGTTAGGAAAAGAAAATCTTTATGTTCTTGAGATAAGCCCTGATGAGATCCATGAAAATGATGCGGCCTATACTATTGCTAATGCCCTTGCAGGGGATTGGGTAAAACTAAGCGGTGAACCGGTTGAGGGGAAAATTAACCTAATAGCAGGGAAGGACGGTATCCTTAAGGTGGATAAAGATGCATTATTACAGTTCAATATGCTCGGAGATGTCATGTGTGCTACTTTGCACAATAATTCTTTGGTAAAGGCAGGAGAAGTTATTGCTGGAACGAGGGCAATACCTCTCGTTGTTAAAGCAGCAGTTGTTGAGGAGGCGGTAAGGATTGCGAACAAAGCCAGGATGCCTAATAGCCGATACACGATACAGCATGAATCTAGTCTTGCATCATTCATCTTGCATCATACATCTGGTGTAATTGAGGTTAAAGAGTTGAGAAAACCAAAGGCAGGTATCGTTATAACAGGAAATGAGGTCTATCATGGAAGGATAAAGGATGCCTTTGCACCTGTTATTAAGAAAAAAATTGAAGCATTGGGAGGCGAAATTATAGGGGCATATTATGCACCTGATGATGAGTCATTCATAGAGGCAAGGCTGAGGGAATTAATAGATGCTGGGGCTGATCTGCTTATAACAACCGGAGGTATGTCGGTTGACCCTGATGATGTAACTCGGTTTGCAATAAGAAAGCTCGGAGCAACAGATATGATATATGGTTCTGCGGTACTTCCAGGGTCGATGTTTTTAGTAGCATACCTTGAAAGAGTTAAGAGTTCAGAGTTCGGAGTTCAGGGTTTAAGTAACTCAAAACTCATAACTCAAAACTCCAAACTCATTCCTATTCTCGGTATTCCTGCCTGTGGTATGTATAGCAAAATTACAATCTTTGATCTTATACTTCCGAGGGTGCTCGCAGGTGAAAAGATCGGAAGGAAGGAACTTGCAGAACTCGGGCATGGAGGATTATGCATGACCTGTGAAGAATGCAGATATCCGTTATGTCCCTTTGGAAAGGGGGCATGAGTTATATTTAGAAACTTCTAAAAGTTACCGAATTAGTTAGCGTATACATTTGGTCTTGCTTTTTGGTGTTATAATGGTATTGCTTATTATGCCCATTTCATTGTGAGCTTACGACGAGACATAGTACATTCCCTTAAATACAGATTGATTAAATTTTGATAAGGAATGCCTGTTTCTTCTGCCATTTGCTTAAAGTAATTGATAACATCCAACCCAATTCTGATGGTAACCTGTTTCTTTAATTTCTTAGCGTAAGGATTCTTCCACCCCTTCATTTTTGAAAAATCATATTCTTTTCTCATTATCTTCCTCCAATATACATTCTTTGCTCCTTTTTTGCTGCTTTTCTTGCAGAAATTATCCTGATTTCAGTGTCATCTTTACGAAAACAATAATTGACAACTAATATTCTATAACGGTAGCTAATTCCTAACATCAAAAATCTATCCTCCTGTTCAGAATGATCAGGATCAAAAAACTCCAAGGCATTTTCATCAAAAAAGACACTTTGTGCTTCCTCAAATGAGACCCCATGTTTCTTCTGGTTTCTTTTATTTTTCTGATGATCCCATGAGAATCTAATGTTATTCATCTTTACACTGTAAATATATTATAATTAAGCGATAAAGCAATTGCAAGCTCAAAAGGGAAAGGGTCTGGCCATGAAGCATTAGTTTCTATCCTCCGCTCCTTAATAACCTGCAAGAAGTGCAAAAAGGGTCAAGTCTTTACCTTTACTATGTGATAGTTCCAAAATAGCAAGATTAAAGACCTGACCCCATTACAGTAATCCTGTGATACTTAACCTATCGAAAAATAACGAAATTGATTTAAATTATACACCCCGCTGCTTGCAGCGGTTGGGAAACCTTTTTTGCCTTTTTTGTTTTGTAATTACTGCGAAACTTGTCCCAGCAGGTCTTCAGCTGGGAGCAGGAATCCAGAAAAACAAAAGGAACTGGATTCCCGTTTTCACGGGAATGACAATCACGGAAATAGAAATACTTCCGCTGAGAATATTTTAATTACCTTTGCTCTCTGTATAAGATATACGGACTATTTAAGTATAAATTGTGGTAAAATAAACCAGATGAAAGAGGCGATGCTTTATGAGAAACTCGATAAAGGGGAAGTAAGGTGTATTCTCTGCGGGCACAGATGTCTGATAAAGGATGGGAAAAAAGGGATATGCGCTGTAAGGGAGAACAGAGGAGGAATACTTTATACACTTGTATACGATAAGGTTATTGCAAGACATATAGATCCAATCGAGAAGAAGCCCCTCTTTCATTTTCATCCTGGATCCACCTCTTACTCAATAGCCACGGTAGGATGTAATCTTCGATGCTTCCACTGTCAAAACTATGAGATATCCCAGTATCCCAAAAAGAATTATGAGTTAAGAGCTAAGAGTTATAAGAAAAACTCCGAACTCCAAACTCAGAACTCAGAGCTTAATTCGATACCCGGAGAAAATCTAACTCCTGAAGATATAGTAAATCTTGCAATAAAGACAGGATGCCTGAGTATCTCTTATACATATACAGAACCGACTATATTCTTTGAGCTTGCCTATGATACAGCAATTCTTGCTAAGAAGAAGGGAATTAAGAATGTATTCGTTTCAAACGGTTACACGAGCCCTGAAGCCACGAAAATGATAACACCATATCTTGATGCAAATAACATTGATCTCAAAAGCTTTCGGGATGAACATTACAGAAGGGTTTGCGGTGCAAAGTTACAGCCTGTACTTGATACGATAAAGCTTATGAAGGAATCAGGAGTATGGGTAGAGGTCACAACACTGATAATTCCTTCCGGCAACGACTCAGAAGAGGAGTTGAGAGATATTGCCGGGTTTATAAAATCCGTGAGTATTGATATACCATGGCATGTGAGCCAGTTCTATCCTACCTATAAACTCCTTGACCAGCCAAGGACACCGATAAGGACGCTCAGGAGGGCAAGGGAAATAGGGCTCGAGGTAGGCCTAAGGTATGTCTATGAAGGAAACGTCCCGGGGGAAGGAGGTGAGAGTACTTACTGTTATAACTGTAATATGTTGCTGATAGACAGATATAACCATTTAATCAGAGGCAATTACATAAAGGAATCTAAGTGTCCGAACTGCGGTTCGGTGATAAACGGTGTAGGTCTTTAAGAATATTATAAAACGAGATTGCTTCGCTATGCTCGCAATGACAATTTATTGTATTATTGCAAGGAAATGATTACAACAGACAAAGCAATCTTATATTAGAAAAAGTTAAAAAGAAAGGAATAGAAAATGTCAAAACTTCCAGGGCAGTATCGTTTAATTAAAAAGAGGTATAGTAAGTTATTTGATGCTGTAGGTAATCTCGGAAGGGCAGTAAGGGATTCGGGACCTATAGATGAAAAGACATCACAGCTTATACAACTTGCTGCATCAGCAGCAATGAGGTCAGAGGGTTCTGTCCACTCTCATGCAAGGAGAGCTGTAGAGGCAGGTGCCACGATAGATGAAGTGCGTCATTCTGTTATTCTTCTAACAAGCACTATAGGATTTCCGACTGTATCTGCTGCATTAAGCTGGGTTGATGATGTATTAAAGGCAAAGAAAAAGAGATAGGATAAATTGTCTATGAAGGACATATCCAAATCTTCTCCACCTTTTTCAGAAGAGCCACCGCAGAAAAGTGATATTGAAAAAGTTATAGAGGAAAGGATTGAGAGGGTGAAGAATTATATGGGTGGGCTTTCTGAGATAAAGGGTTTTAATCTCTATGATATTATTCTCTCTGAGGTAGAGAGGGCCCTTATCTCTTCTGTATTAAAAGAGACCAGAGGAAATCAGATCAAGGCATCGAGGATTCTCGGAATAAATAGAAATACACTCAGAAAAAAGATGAAGGATCTTAAGATATGAAAGGGCCTCGTGGGAGACCATACTTCAAGTTTATTGAGGTAGATTGCCTCCATTCGCCAATGCATAATGGAAGTGATACCCTGATTATAAAAAAAGTAAATCTCGAAATTCGAGAAGGAGAATGGGTATCTATTGTTGGGGAAAGCGGTTCGGGTAAGACCACTCTATCGAGATTATTATGCGGTCTCATGAGTGCGTCAAAGGGTGAGATATTAATAGAAGGCAGGAGTATCGAAGAACTTAAAAAGAGGGGAGAACTTTACAGGAAAGTAGGATACCTCTTTTCAAATCCTGAGAACCAGATAGTTTATCCGATTGTTGAAGATGATGTAGCCTTTGGACCTACTAATTTAGGATTTTCACTTGACCAGGTAAAAATCAAAATAGAAGATACCCTAAAAATAGTAGGCATGGAAGGATACGAGAAGAAGGCTGTAGCCCTTCTTTCCTCCGGAGAGATGAAAAAGGTTGCATTAGCAGGCATTCTTGCTATGAACCCTGAGGCGATTATTCTCGATGAGCCCTTCCTGATGATGGATCAAAAGGGTGTACTTGAAATGGTAGATATTTTAAAGATACTAAGGGGTCAGGGTGTTACTCTGGTTTCCACAATGTCATCAGTCGAAGAGGCAGTATTTTCTGATAGGATATTTATTATAAAAGAAGGAGAGATTATTCTCGAAGGTGGATTTAGAGAGATAATTTCAAAAAGGGAAATTATTGAGAATGCAGGTCTTAACATTCCAAAGATGACACAGCTGATCTACCGGCTCAGAGAGGGTGGGATGCAGATACCTGTTGAAGTTCTTGATGCAGACGAGATCGCAGATTATCTTCTGAATTCTATAAATATGAAATCTAAAATATTTCTGCAGAGATGATTAATTAAAAAAGACAGGCATAATAAAATGCTGGATATATAGAGTGTATTAATTACTATTTGAATCTATCAAACCTATTAATTGCTCTACATTAAGGAACCCGATAAAGACCTTACCATTGGGCATTATAATTGTCGGTGTTGCAGAAATTCCTAAATCGGCTGCGAGTTTTATGTTATCGTCTATTTCCTTTGCCTCACATTTCGGTTTGGGTAACTTCTTTCCCTCATAGGCGTCCTCAAGGAGTTTAAGGGACTTATTGCAGAGTATCGTCTTTGATTTCTCATATGCAGATGGATGGATACTTACCAGAGGATAGAGTTTAATATAAAAGGCGATGTCCTTCCTCTTTTCTATAACCTTCTTCATCTCCTGATGAAGTTTTGCGCAGTATGGTCAGTCGGTGTCGGTGAATAAGATTGCCTTTTTTACTGCCCTTTTATCTCCGAAAATAAGGGCATCTTTAATGGGAATTTTACTATGGGGGATGATTTTGACCGGTGGCGCAGGAAGCCTCTCCGCGGTTTCATTGATAGCTGTTTTGATCTCGATAATAGGTCCACCAACCACATATTTTTTAGAGAAATCTACATAGAGGATTCCCTTTTTTCCTTCCTTCTCAATACTGATTTCCCAGAGGCCTTTTAAAGGACTTATCTGTATGTTCTGGATTATTGCATCAGCAATATTAATGGATTTAAGGACATCCGATGCCTCCTGTGAAGTAAGTTTATGACACTTAGTACAATCTTCATCACAGCCCGAAGTACTGAAAGCATATCGTGAAGATGTTAACGATAAAAAAACTATCGAGGTTATAGAGATAAATATTGATACAATAATCTTCTTCACAGTTATTATAATAACAACAGGTAATAATTGAATCAAGTTAAATATTTTCTAAATTCCATAATCTTTTATCTTTGTGAGAAGGGTTTTATAACTTACCTTCAGGATTCGTGCTGCCTTGGTCTTATTCCATCCAGCCTCATTCAGGACCTTCTTTATTAGACGTATCTCTGCTGTCCTGATTGCTGCTTTTGAAACTTCCTCAAGACTACCTTCCAGAGATAATTCCTGAAGGAACGTATCGGTAATCTCTGGCGGAGAGATGACAAGATGCTCAGGCAATATCGTTTTTCCATCACAGAGGATTACAGACCTTTCTATACAGTTTTCAAGTTCCCTCACATTACCTTTCCAGGTATGATTCTTGAGCATGTCAAGTGCTTCAGAGGAAATTCCCTTTGGCTTAGTTTTCAATTCTGCACAGTAATGGTTTAAAAAATGATTTACAAGAAGAGGGATATCATCTCTCCTTTCCTTTAAAGGCGGGATCTTTATAGGGAAAACGCTGACTCGATAAAAGAGGTCTTCTCTGAATATCTTCTCCAGAACAGCCTTCTCGAGATCCCTGTTACTTGCTGCAATTATCCTTACATCGATTGGGATAGGCCTTATCCCGCCCACCCTCTCTATGGCCTCACCCTGAAGAACCCTGAGAAGTTTTGCCTGGAGTGTCAAATCCATTTCTCCTATTTCATCAAAAAATATCGAACCCTTGTCAGCGAGTTCAAATTTACCAATTCTTTTATGATCAGCACCTGTAAAAGCTCCTTTTTCATGTCCGAATAGTTCTGATTCGAGTAGTTCCCTTGGAATTGCAGCACAATTTATTGCAACAAAGGGATTATCCTTTCTCGGACTGAGATGATGAAGGGCTCTGGCAAACAGTTCTTTTCCTGTCCCTGACTCTCCCAATAACAGAACAGTTGTTTTTGCAGGAGCAACTTTCTGGATGTTCTTGCTCACATCTTCCATGGCAGGGCTCTTTCCGATAATCTTAGGGAAACCGAGCTTCTTCCCGAACTCTTCCTTAAGGAGGATATTTTCAGCCATTATCTTCTGGTTTTCGAGTGCCCTCTTTATCAATACAAGCAGATGATCAGTGTCAAATGGTTTTGTAAGAAACTCGTAAGCACCCTCCTTCATGGCAGCAACCGCAGTTTCTATTGAACCAAAGGCTGTCATGAGTATCACAGGGATGAGGGGATTCTTTTCTTTTACTGCCCTGAGGACTTCGAGCCCGTCCTTTCCTGGAAGTTTAAGATCAGTAATGACTAGATCTACTTTTTCCTCGTTGATAATACGGATTCCGTTAGTACCATCCTTTGTTAAGATAGTACTGTAACCTTCTGCAGTAATAGTCTGATCGAGCATACTGCCCATGGATCCCTTGTCTTCTATAATTAACACTGTTGACTTTAATGACGAGTTATTGGACATTTAGAAGTTCTCTCCCCTGTGACTTGCAGGAAGTGCTATCCTGAAGGTTGTGCCTTTCCCTTCCTTGCTTTCGACTTCTATCCTTCCACCATGATACAGGATGATCTTCTGAACGAGGGATAGGCCGAGACCCGTACCGTTTTCTTTTGTTGTGAAAAAGGGATGGAAAATCTTCTTTATTTTATCTTCTGATATACCCATTCCTGTATCAGAAATAACAATCTCTACTTTTGGGGTCTGGTTTTCTGTCTGCAGATTATGGCTTACAGCTATTTTTAGTTCTCCCCCTCCTGGCATGGCCTCGACAGCGTTCTGGAAAAGGTTTATAAAAGCCTGTTTAAGTAAAATATCATCTGCATTAATAAAGGTTACCTGTTCAGTGTTAATTTTGGGTATTACACTATTTAGAGATATTGATGACAGAGAATCCTCTATTAGGGGTTTGAGTTCTACCTTTGAGAGATTAAGATCTGTAGGCTTTGCGAATGTGAGAAGTTCATTTATTACCCTGTTCATTCCCTCTATTTCCTTTTCTATTCCGGCTACAAGATGTTTTCTTTCGTCTCCTTGAATAAGTTTCTTGGAAAGGAGTTTTGCAAAGCCAGCAATAGCGCTCATAGGGTTTCTAAGCTCGTGGGCTATACCAGCTGACATTTCTCCGAGAAGTGCGAATCTCTCTTTAAGTTCGACCTGAGATTGAAGCTGCTTTATCTCTGAAAGGTCTGAAAATACCAGTATTAGACCTATGAGTTCTCCATCACTGTTTCTGAGAAGTGAGGTATTCAGACCAAGCCATATCTTTCCCCCCTTTTTTGTTTTAAGGATAGTCTCCATTCTGGGTATACCTTCCTTCATTCGTAGTGTTTCCTTCTGCGCTCTTGTTAAAGGGCTATCCTCACCAAAGACCTCTTCGCAGATTTTCCCAATCACATCTTCTGCATCAATTTTGAGTATGCTCTCTGAAGCGGGATTGAAAGTTATAATCCTTCCTTCACTGTCAAAGGTTATTACTCCACTCGCCACTGATCTGAGAATATTATCATTATAACTCTCTATACTCTCAGCCTTTTCTTCAGCAAGAGACCTCAGCCTCTGCAGTTCTTTTTCTTTATCCTTTAGCTCTCTTACCATACCATGAAAGGTGTCCACAATAAACCCTGTATAATCCTTTTTCTCGGTTTGATTAAATAAGCCTCCAGCTTTTGAAATAGACCGTCTTTGTTTAATGACTATCAATCGTAGGAGAATATAGATAAATAATATTATGACAATAAAGATAGATAGAGGGATAAAATAGACCTCTATATATTCAGATACCATTCGATTAAATCCTTTCCCCAGAAGAGACTAAAGGTGGCTCCTGAGGCGAGGAATGGCCCAAAGGATATCTTATGTTTCCTGCCTTTACCCATGAAAACCATAAGGAAGATCCCAACCAGAGAGCCTGAAAGGGCTGCAAGGAAGATAGTGATTATTACCCCCTTCCAGCCGATAAACGCACCTATCATAGCAATGAGTTTTATATCTCCTCCCCCCATACCTCCACGACTGAGAACTGCCGTTAGGTAGAAAAGACCTCCTCCAAGAAAAACACCTAACAAAGAGTTCTTAATGCCTAAAGGCAGAAGTGTTGAGGCTAGCAGTATACCGAGGAAAATTCCTGGGAGGGTAATCCTGTCAGGAATGATCTGGTGATCAATATCTATAAAGGTTATAATGATCAGGACTGAGAGAAAAGCTGAGTAAACAAGAAATTGGAAACCCCATCCAAATGAAAAAAAAAGGAGTGTATAAAAGAGGCCGTTTAGGACTTCTACAATAGGATACCTTATTGGAATCTTGGAATTACAGCTGCTACATTTCCCTTTTAATAAGATATAGCTGAGAATGGGGATATTATCATAGATCGCAATCCTTTTATTGCAATTGGGGCATCTGGATGGAGGTAGGATAAGTGATTCACCCCTGGGGATTCTGAAGATACAGACATTCAAAAAACTACCAACAACAGCCCCGAAGACAAAGACCACCAAATAAACCAGCATCTATATGGACTCTTTACTCCTTAAGGGTTGTGGGCACTGTTTCCTCAACCTCTCCTGATGATATAAGCCTCGATTCCCTTTCGAGTTTATTCAGATCCTCTTTAAGTCTAACGAGTTCTTCAAGTGATTCTGCAATTTCTTTGTCCTTCAGAATATTTTTCTCCTTTTTTGCTGTCAGGGTATAAATCTTTTCCCCAATCTTCTGATAAAGAGTCTTAATCCTCTTTTCTACCTTTTCCTTTTCGAAAAGGATTTTTGCAAGGCTGGCCTCTATCCTGGCCCTCTCAGCCAAAATAGTAGTACCTTTCCTTATTGATTTTATGCCCTCCTCGGCATTCTTTATTATCTTATCCCAAAGAATCATAATCTATAGATTATCATAAAAGTAAATGATCTGCAATTTATTATGCTTAAATTCCTAATTTAATACGAATCCAAGCCTTCCCTTCCATTTCCTCTCAAGGGTATCCTTCAAGGCTGGATGACTTTTGAGAAATTGGTCCTCTTTCGATAGAAAGAATGCCTCCTTTCTTGCAATCTCAAGGACACTACTGTCTCTTATAAGATTAGCTATTTTCAGATCTGGCAGTCCTGACTGTTTTGTTCCAAAAAGTTCACCAGGACCCCGTATAGAGAGGTCTTCTTCAGCAATACGAAAACCATCATTTGTCCTGACAAGTGCCTGTAGCCTTCTGTCTGCCTCTTCAGAAAAGTAATCAGGAGTCATCAAGAGACAGTACGATTGTGAAGAACCCCTTCCAACCCTTCCCCTTAACTGGTGAAGTTGGGCAAGACCAAACCTCTCAGCATGTTCAATAACCATAACTGTTGCATTAGCGATATCCAACCCAACCTCAATCACTGTTGTAGATACCAGGATATCTACATCGCCGTTCTTGAAGGAATCCATTATCTTTTCCCTTTCTCTTGCCTTTATCCTCCCATGGATGAGTGCGATTCTTCTGTGTGGAAAGTTTTTTTTGAGCCTTTCAGACATTTCTACAGCAGCCTTGAGATACACCTTCTCTGATTCTTCTATAAGGGGGTAAACAACATAGGCCTGTCTTCCCTTTTTTATTTCCTCCTCCAGTTTTAGATATACCTTTGACCTCATTGATTCCTTAAAAAGTATTGTTTCGACAGGCCTCCTTTCAGGAGGAAGTTCATCAATAATCGATATGTCAAGGTCACCATAAAGTGTAAGTGCCAGTGTCCTCGGTATAGGGGTAGCTGTCATAACAAGGATATGGGGATTTATGCCCTTCTTTCTCAGGTTAGTCCTCTGAATAACTCCAAACCTGTGTTGTTCATCTATTATGGCGAGTCCTAAAGCTTTAAATATTACTCCTTCCTGAATAAGGGCATGGGTGCCAACAACCAAGTGTATATCACCATCTGCGATCTTCTTTAAGATATCCTTTCTATCCTTATCTTTCAGGCTTTTTGTCAGAAGGGATACCTTTAAACCAAATATTTCAATTGTTCTATGGATATTTAAGTAATGTTGTTCGGCTAAGATCTCGGTTGGTGCCATAATAACTGCCTGATAACCATTCTCTATAGCGATGAGCATGGCCTGGAGTGCAACAACCGTTTTTCCGCTTCCTACATCTCCCTGGAGCAATCTGTTCATTGGATGTGGGGAGGACATATCGGATCTGATTTCTTCAAAGACCTTTTCCTGGGCATTGGTAAGCTTAAAGGGGATGTTTTCCCTAAGGCGTTTCAGTAAAATGGAGTCTGCCTTAAATGGAATCCCCTTTTCTATAGATTCCTTACCTTTTCTGAGGGAGAGGCCTAACTCGAGGAGAAAAAGCTCATCGAAGATAAGCCTCTCTCGAGCCATTCCCTTTCCTTGGTTGAGGGCTTCGATGTCGGTATGATCGGGGAAATGCGACTCTCTTATTGCCTCAGACAGAGGTGGAAAGTTATATCCAGTTACTATATTCTCAGGGAGAAATTCGGAAACATTAGGGGAATAATGATCAATTATCCTCTTCATTATGGAACGGAGGTATCGCGGAGAAAGCCCTTCAGTAGCACCATATATAGGAACTATTCTGCCCGTATGTATAATATCTCTCTCTTCGTCTTCTATGATTTCATACTCAGGATTCTCTATCTCCCATCCATAGCTATAACGACTCTTCATTACAGTTCCGGTAAGGATGGTCTTCTGTCCAACCTTGAATACCTTCTGCATAAAGGGCTGATTAAACCATTTTCCTGTAATTACCCCTGTGCCATCATGAACTACCAATTCAAAGATTTTCTTTTTCTGCCTGGGTGTAATCCTTATGCCTGAATCGATAACCTGCCCTGATATAGTCTCAGGGCCATTCGTAGTAAGTTCTGAAATCTTTTTAAAACTTCTTCTGTCTTCATATCGTTTAGGGAGGTAATAGAGGGCATCTTCCAGGGTTTCTATCCCAAGTCGCTTGAGGAATTCTGCTCTTTTGGGTCCTATCCCCCTGACATACCTGATGGGTATATCAAGCTTCTCCATCCCTTAACCCGAGTTTTTCCCGCGCACCTTTTATAATCTTTTGGGCTGTCTTTTCTCCTACCCCGGGTATGGCCTTGAGGGACTCTATACTCAGGGATACGACATCTTCAACTGTTTTATAACCAGCTTCTTCAAGAAGCGTTGCTGTTTTATCACCAACCCCTGATAGCATTGTTAATGGTGTCATTTTAGCCTGTTCTTTACCTATGGCAGCTTCCATCTCTCTCTCAGCTTCTGCAGCCTTTTCCTTTTCGTATTCCTCGGTGCTTATAATATCTATGTCCCAACCAGTGAGTTTCGCAGCGAGCCTCACATTCTGTCCCTTTTTTCCGATAGCTAAGGAGAGCTGTTGATCAGAGACTACTACAAGTGCAGATTTATTCTCTTTATTTATACCCACCTTTTCAATAGTGGCTGGACTTAAGGCTTTTGAAATAAGTACTCTGGGGTCATCTGTCCAGGGGATAATATCTATCTTTTCTCCTCTTAACTCCCTTACTACTGACTGTACCCTCGAGCCTTTTAACCCAACACAGGCACCAACAGGATCAACTTCAGGGTCTCTCGAAAAGACCCCTATCTTTGCCCTGTCTCCTGCTTCCCTTACTACTACCTTTATCTCGATAATACCCTCATATATTTCAGGCACTTCCATCTCAAAGAGACGTGCGACAAAATTAGGGTGAGTTCTGGAAAGGATTATCTGAGGACCCTTAGTGGAATCTCTGACCTCAAGTATATAAGCCCTCACCCTGTCACCCCTCCTGAATCCTTCCCTGGGAATCTGCTCTTTAACAGGAAGAATTCCCTCAGTCTTTCCCAGGTCAACGATATAGGCACCCTTCTCCTGCCTGAGTATAACGCCATGAACCGTCTGCCCTTCCTTCTTCTTAAACTCGTTGAAGATTATTTCTCTTTCGGCCTCCTTTACCTTCTGGAGGATAACCTGTTTGGCTGTCTGCGCGGCTATCCTTCCAAGGTCCTTAAAGTTGAGTTTAATCTCAATTTCATCTTCGGGAACTTTATCGGGATCGATCTTTTTTGCTTCTTCTACAGAGATCTCAGTCTGGGGATTAGTTATACCTTCTACGACCTTTTTGATAGAAACTACATCCATATTTCCAGTCTTAGGGTCGAGATGGATTTTTATGTTCTGAGGACCGTACTTCTTTCTGGCGGCTGAAAGCAGAGCAGACTCTATGGTTTCTGCAAGGCTCTCTTTTGATATCCCCCTCTCCTTGCTTATCTGTTCAAGGAGTTGAATAAGCTCATGATTCATAAATCCTCCCTAAAGGTCGTAGACCTTTAAAGCTCTATCCTTAAATTTGCCTTTGATATCTGCATGAAAGGAATGCTGAGTTCCTCTCCGTTTTCCAGGATCAAAATTATAGAATCTCCCTCTACCTTAGTGATCCTGCCTATGAAGAATCTCATGTTTTTGAATGGCGTGGAGGTAGTCAGATTTGCAAGTTTCCCTATATTTTTCATGTAATCCTCGATCCTCCTGAGTGATCTGTCAAGACCAGGGGAAGAGACCTCAAGGACATATGATTCAGCAATAAGGTCTTCCACGTCCAATTCAGCCTCGACTTCACGGCTAAACCGTTCACAGTCATCTATGGTAACACCACCTTCTTTATCTATGAAAATCCGTAAGATAGAACGTCCTTCCCTCCTGCGATGGTACCGCATTTCAATTAATTCTATCCCTGATGCCCTTGCAATAGGCAATATCACGTTATGAATAGCAGAGTTAATTTCGTCTTTATCCAAATACCCATCTCCAGTAAATCCTTACCTCTTAACCCAACGATAATATAGGGTTCAAGTTAAGTCTTCTAAAACAAAAGAGTGGGGGATACCCACTCTTATAAAAAATTGTAGGGTGACTATTTTTAACATAAAGGGATTAAAATATCAAGGGATAAAAAAGGCCCTCCTGGGAGGACCTTTTTTAAGAGATAATCTTAACATGGCAGCCTTACTTTTTCTCAGGTGCTTTCTCTGGTGCTGCTGGAGGTGCCTCAGCTGGCTTCTCAGGTGCTGCAGGGGCTGCTGGTGAAGGTGTTGGTTTTGGTTCCTCCTTCTTTGGACAACCAATAGTCATCGAAAGTGTTACTATAAAAATTAACGATATTAGTAAAGCCAATATCTTTTTCATTTAAATTCACCTCCTTTCTAAAAAAAGTTTATTGTAGTTGTTAGTTTAGTTTAACTACATTACTTGCCTGAGGGCCTTTAGGGCCTTCCACAATATCAAACTCAACCAGTTCACCTTCCTTGAGGCTTTTAAATCCATCTTGCTGAAGAGCTGAATAATGTACAAAGACATCCTTTCCCGTTTCACGCTCAATGAATCCAAATCCCTTGCTATCATTAAACCACTTAATCTTACCGCTGGCTCTCACCTACAACTTCACCTCCTTAGTAAAAATATCTGATGACTATTGGAAATTAAATAACACAACAATAGGACGGTGTCAAGTCTTTTTTTCGTGAATAAGATACAGGAATTCTTTACATTAAATATAAATTATTATAAAATAAGTTAATAATGTTTCGGATTATCAATAGGTACATTTTCAGTGAGCTTGTCATCACTTTTTCTCTCGGGCTTTTAGTATTCACTTTTACCCTCTTGATGGATAAAATCAGAAGACTCATAGAGATGGTCATAAATAAGGGCGTTCCGCTGTCATCAATCCTTGAACTAATTCTCTACATCCTCCCCTCTTTTTTCGCTGTGACTATACCAATGGCTATACTGCTGGCAGTATTAGTAACCTTCAGTAGACTCTCAGCTGATAACGAAATCACTGCCCTTAAAGCGAGCGGTGTGGGGCTTTATGGACTCCTTCCTCCGGTGATCACAATCTCTTTATTAGGTGTTATCCTTACGACCTATATAATGATATCTCTTCTTCCTCTTGGAAATCAGGCGTTTAAAAACCTACTTTTTAATATTGTCAAAACGAGGGCATCAGTCGGAATCGAAGCAGGAGTTTTTAATGACACCTTCGAAGGTCTTATAATATATGTTAGGGAAATGTCTTCTTCGAAAGAACTTAAAGAGGTATTTATTTCGGATGTCAGAAACCCGCAGGAACCCTATACCATAGTAGCTAAGAAGGGTGCCTTCATCTCTGATGCATCTAATCTGAGGGTTGTCCTCAAGCTCTGGGATGGGAGTATCCATAGTCAGCGTAAAGATACCGCTTCTTACAATAAGGCACAATTTAATTCGTATGATCTCCAGATAGATTTTGGTAAAAATCTGACAGGCCAGATTAAGGTTCCAAAGGGCAGCCGTGAAATGACTATTTCAGAACTTAAGGAAAAGATGGAGAATTACAAAAGAGAAGGGAAAAACCATTATGTCTTGCTTGTAGACCTGCATAAGAAATTTTCAATTCCTTTTGCATGCCTGATTTTTGGGATTATAGGCCCACCCCTCGGTCTTTTAACTAAGAAATCAGGCAGGATGGGAGGATTTGCAATCAGTCTGGGCGTTATTCTTATATATTATATCTTTATTACGACTGGAGAAAATTTAGCCCAGGAAGGCAAGATCCATCCTTTCTTTGCGATGTGGACACCGAATATTATCTTTGGTGCAATAGGGCTTTTTCTTTTTGATAGATCTTCACGATCAACAGAATCAAAGGGTTTAAAGAGGATTTCTAATGTCTATCAAAATACTATAGAGAAGGTTCTGCGGGTGTTAAAAGGAAAATTCAAGAATTTATGAGAACTTATTCTTCAAGAATAACATCTGAAGACGCATTCACTAAAAGTCTTTTCAGGTTTTCTATCCCGACCATCCTGACCCGTTATATCCTGAGGGAATTTTTCAAGCTCTTTAGCCTTACCATCATGGGCCTCCTGTGCATTTCCATTCTAATTGAATTATTCGAGAAAATTGATGATTTTATTGAATATCATGCCTCTGCTGGAACTATCATTGAGTATTTTATTTTCTATACACCCCGGGTCCTTTTTTACGGTGCTCCAATGGCTGTTCTCCTTTCTACTATTCTGACTCTCGGAATCCTGTCAAGAAACAGTGAGATCGTGGCTATGAGAGCAGCAGGGGTCAGCCTTTATTCAGTAGCCATTCCCATACTTGCTGTAGCCTTATTAATAAGCCTTATCTCATTTGTCTTTAATGAGTCCCTCGTTTTTTCTGCTAACCAGAGAATGAATTATATTAAGGATGTTAAGATAAAGAAGAAAACACTAAAGGCATTTTTCCAGCAGAACAGGGTATGGATGAGAGGAAAGGATAACGCTGTCATAAATATTGATTTATTACAACCTGATGGAGAGAACTTCAATGGACTTACACTGTACAGATTTGACGATAAGTTCAATCTTATTGAAAGAGTGGACGCAAAAGAGGTACGCTGGGATGGAGCAAGATGGATCTTTATAAATGGTAAGATAAGGAAATTTTCTACTAATGGTATCATGGATGAGAAAGAATTTGATGCCATCTATTATAACTTTTCCGAAGACCCTAAAGATCTAAAGATGGTAGAGAAGAAATCTGAAGAGATGAATATCATCGAGCTTTATAACTATATACAAAAACTTAAAAATGCTGGATTTAATGCCCTGAGATACATAGTAGATCTTCATTCCAAAGTCTCTAATTCATTGGTAAGTTTTATAGTAGCCCTTTTTGGTATCCCTTTCTCTTTTAGGAGTGGTAGAGATGAAGGGATAGTAAAGGGTATAGGGACTAGTATTGTTATAGCTATCTTCTTCGTTCTTGTCTTCTACATAGGGATATCTCTTGGCCGTGCAGGTATCTTTCCCCCTTTCTTTGCTGCATGGATTGGGAATCTCCTCTTCGGTACCGCAGGATTCTATATGTTGCTCAGTGTAAAGCAGTAATGCTTAAAAGTTCAATGTTTGACAACCTTTAAACCTTCTGTTAAATTAGCCTCGAAGTTCAAAGTGGGCGAGTAGCTCAGGGGGAGAGCATCGCGTTCGCAACGCGGGGGTCGTGGGTTCAAATCCCATCTCGTCCACCATTTAAAAACAAATCAAAAGTTAAAAGTTGAAAGTTAAAAAAGACCTTCAGGTAATATGTTTTGGTGCGATTAATCTTGACCTCATCTTCGAGATTGATGAAGAGCTGGCTTTGAGATTGGATATACAACCGGGATATGAATATTTTAAAGATAAAAAAGAATTAGACTCGATACTTTATATTCTTCAGCATGAAGGGATCCTAAGGTATAAGGGAGGGGGTGGATCTGCAGCAAATACGGCTGTAGCCTTATCTCGCATTGGTATTAAGACAGGTTTTATAGGCATGGTCGGGGAAGATAGAGAAGGAGACCTCCTTCTTGAGAGTCTTGAAGGTGTTGACAAAAAAGGCATTGGAAGGAGAGGAAGAAGCGGAATAGCTTTATCGCTTCTGATAAAAGGGGAGAGATCTATTATTATCTTTCCCAATGCCAATGATACCATCAGGATTGATGATATAGACATAGATTATGTAGAGTCATGCGATATAATCCATTTTACGTCCTTCGCAGGAGGCTCTTCATTCAATGCACAAAAGTATCTTCTTTCTAAAATAAGACCGGAAATAAAAGTTAGTTTCGACCCAGGAATCATCTACGCAGAAAGAGGTATCGATGCCCTATTACCGATTCTAAGAAGAACAGATATATTCTTCCCAGAGGAAAAGGAGATAGAAGTTCTTACAAAAAAAATGTGGAGGGATGGCTGCCTTGAGATTCTTAAAATTGGGCCGAAAGTTATTGTCTGTACTATGGGGAAAGAGGGCTCCCATATAGTTACTGCTGATAATGATTTCCATGTAGATGCGCCAGACGTGTCGGTAGTTGATACTACAGGGGCAGGAGATGTCTATGCTGCTGGGTTTCTTGCATCTTACCTGAACAAAAAATCCCTGAAGGAATCTGCGATATATGCCACAACACTGGCATCAAGAAGTATAACAGGGTTTGGAAGGGAAAGATATCCAGAATATAAAGTTAAAAGTTAAAAGTTAAAGGATAAATAATGAAGTTTGGATTATGGACTACAGGAAGGGACGAAGCGGCATTTGCTCTCCTTAAGGCAATCTACAATTCTACAAAAGATAGTACGATTAAAGGCTGTATCTCCTATATATTTTCTAACAGGGAAAAAGGAGAAGGGATCTTGAGTGATACGATCATCAATTGGGGCAAAGAAATTTCCATTCCTGTAGTAAGCTTTTCTTCATCAAAATATGAACCTGAGCTCAAGAAAATAGATTTTGTGGAATGGAGGAAGAGGTTTCATACGGAGGTGAGAAGACTCCTTTCAGTCTTTTCTGAGGATATAAGAGTTCTGGTAGGTTATATGCTCATCCTCGATGCAGATTCATGCAGGGATAAACCTGCGATAAATCTCCATCCTGCAAAGCCTGGTGGTCCCAAAGGGACATGGCAGGAGGTTATATGGGATCTTATAAGGAATGACTCCGATGATAGTGGAGTGATGATACATTTGGTCACGTCTGAACTCGATGCAGGCCCTTCTGTAAGTTACTGCACTTACACGATAAAAAGGGGAAGTCTGGATGATCTATGGAAAAAGCATAAGCTGAGACTCAGAGTTATGCAATTATCTGAGATAATCAGCTTTAAAGGGGAGGGCTATCCACTATTCAGTGAAATAAGAAAGCTTGGACTAAAAAGGGAATTTCCGCTGTTAATTTACACATTAAAGACATTGTCTGAAGGGGATGTGAGGGTAGGAAAAGGTAAGGTAATGGACAGAGAAGGGCGGCTGTTAAAGAAAGGTTACGACCTAACGAAAGAGATAGATGAGGCTATAAGATGAAAAAGAAGGTTGCAGCCTTCGACCTTGAAGGACCTCTTTCGCCGATGGATCATGCTATGGAAGTGATGAGGATTGTACCAGAAGGAGAAAAGGTATTTGCTGTCCTAAGTAGATATGATGACCTTTTGACCCTTGAAGGCAGGGTAGGCTATGAGCCAGGGGATACTCTTGTCCTTATCCTTCCCTTTCTTTTGTTCCACCGTATTAAGCCAGAAGACCTTATTGAAGCATCAAAAAAGGCAGGCCTTATAAAAGGGTCTAAAGAATTGGTCTCTGAACTTAAAAAGGATGGCTGGTACATATATATAATTTCAACATCCTATTGCCAGCATGCCCAGAGTATTGGGGAAAGACTGGATATAGAGAAAGAAAATATATATTGCACAGATTTAAAGAAGATGGATTTCAATAAAAGACTTGATAAGGAAACTTCATCGCTTCTGAAAGAAACAGAGAATTATATCCTCTCGAACCTCTATTCTGATGGGCTCGATTCAGGAGGGAAAGACCTTTCAATCAAGCCCTATCTCGACAGGTTCTTCTGGCATGAGTTGAAAAGTACTGCTATAAGCTCTTTGATGGATGAGATTAAAGTAATGGGTGGAACAAGAAAGAAGGAGGCATTAAAGGAAATAGCAGAGATAAATGGTGTTTCCTTGAGTAAAATAGTCGCTGTTGGAGATAGCATAACTGACTTCCCCATGCTCAAAGCAGTAAACGAGGCAGGAGGGCTTGCTATAGTCTTCAATGGGAATGAGTTCTCTTTGCCCTACGGGACAGCCTCCGTCGCAAGCACAGATCTAAGAGATATTCGTCTTCTTATGGATAGATGGGTGGAGAATGGGAGGGAAGGGGTAAAGCAGGCCATATTGTTAGACTCCAGACTCCAGACTCCAGACTCCAGACTTTCGAAGGAACAAGGTTACTATCACTGGCTTGAGGGGGTGGGTAAAGAAGAAATGAATGAAATCTTAAAGCTTCATAAAGAATTCAGAAAGAAAGTAAGAGGAGAGATAACAGCAAGACTCGGGTGAGATTAATCTGATGTGAGAGATTGTAGAGAATATAAAATAAGATAGAAAGGCATATAATAAAGCTTGACAGGGATTATAAATTATAATATTATAGAATCATGAAAACAACAATTGATATTCCAGACAGTGAATTAAAAGAAGCCATTAAGCATACGCGAGCAAAGACCAAGAGGGATGCTGTTGTACAGGCCCTTAAGGATTTTAACAGAAGGCGTAGGCTTTCTGAACTTGCCAGGATGCTTGGAACATTTAAGGACTTCATGACTCAGGAAGACCTCAAAGTGATGCGGGAAGACAGAAAGTGGGGAAAGACGAAGTAGTTCTGATAGATACATCAAGCTGGATAGAGGCCCTTCGTGATACCGGAAGGACAGATATCCGTGAAAGGGTTCTGATGTTAATGACAGATGGGAGGGCAGCATGGTGTGACATGGTCGCTGTTGAACTCTGGAACGGTGCGAAAGGTGATTATGAAAGAAAAAAATTATCAGAACTTGAAAAAGAAATTGCCTGTTTACCATCTACTTCTGAGGTATGGCAAAAGGCACGCCTTCTGGCACAACAGTGCAGAATAGCCGGAAAGACAGTCCCTTCTGCTGACCTTCTAATTACCGCATGTGCTTTAACACACCACGCTGGAATAGAGCATTGCGATTTCCACATAGATCTCATCCTTAAAATTCATACAGCAAGTAAAAGAAAACAATAGAAGTAGTCAGGGTAGAAGTGCGTAAGGAGTTATTGAGATTAAAAAAGGCAGAAGTAAAACGAAGGGTCTCGATTTCTGGGATAGAACTTACCCTGACAAAAGGGAAGGGGTATTACGCAAAAGAGATGCTTTCAAAAGAGGTTTTTCTGTTGACTCTGCAATGTAATTACTTTATAATTACTATAGTTTTGTTGATAGGAGGAAGGATATGAAGGTAAATCTTGTAGCAATTGGAAACTCAAAAGGTATCAGGATACCCTCTGCGATACTCAAACAGTGCAATATCGAAAATCAGGTAGAACTTGAAGTAGAAAAGAATAGAGTAGTATTAAAATCGATCAGGGGCAGACCGAGAGAAGGCTGGGATGAGGCATTCAGATTAATGCATGAAAGAAACGATGATACCTTACTTTTTGATAAAGCAGTAGATATAGAAGTCAAAGACTGGGAATGGAAATAAACCAGTATGAAATCTGCCTTATAAACCTTGATCCTACCGTAGGGCATGAAATAAAAAAGACCCGACCCTGCCTTGTAATATCCCCTGATGAAATTAATAGAAATATCCAGACTGTTATTATAGCTCCGATGACCACGAAGTCCCACGACTATCCCACAAGGGTAAAGGTCTCTTTCCGGAATAAAACAGGATGGATAGTCCTTGACCAGTTAAGAACTGTTGACAAAAGAAGACTTGTTAAAAAGTTAGGAAGGATAAGCGATAATGCGATCAGAATGGTTAAGGCTGTAATTAAAGAGATGCTGGTGGATTGAGGGATGTGAGTAATATGTATGGCACGTAAAAAACTACAGATGGATTTATTCAAAAATGTCTGGATAACAGCAGGCATCTTCTCAAGTCATTATCTTTTGGAACGCCTTGCAAAGCACTGATGGAAGGTTTTAATATTGCGGGGGAAAATTGGCTTGTTTATAAAAAACCATAGTATTATAATAAGAAATGCTTGGAGGTATTATATATGGCCAGAGCAAAGGCAATGACGGCAGATGATATCGAGCAACTTGTAGAACAGAAACTTCTTGAGATTATTGGCGACCCCGATTCCGGCTTGCATATGAAAAGGGAGTTCAAAACAAAATTGGAGCAGAGACTCAAGAAGCCCTCAAAGAGAATCTCCCACGAAGAGGTATTGAAGAGATTTGCATAAAGTCGAATGGGAAAAAGAAGCCTTAGACGACCTTCAAAAAATAGACCGTCCTATTGTAAAACGCATCCTTAAAAAAATCTCATGGCTTTCACATCATTTTGACAACATAACTCCCGAATCATTATCAGGTGACATGTCCGGTCAGTTTAAGCTCAGAGTTGGCGATTGGCGAGTGGTTTACATAATAGAAAGTGATACGATTGTTATTAAAGCCGTTGGCCACAGAAGAGAAATCTGTAAATTATAAACCTCCTGCAGTCTGAACTTTTGCCCTATGGCACTGTGGAGCTATGGAACTAAGGTACTTTTAAAATATTGTCTGATATTTGTACAGTTTAGTATAGAATGTGTTTAAATAGTAAATGGCTATATCCTGTAAAAAAGCACAGCTGAATCTGTTTAAGGATATCTGGATAACAGCAGGTATCTTCTTAAACCCCGTAATAATTTGTATAAAAAACTAGAAAAATTATGGGGAAATAGCACTGCTATGAACACCGACTTAACCTTTATCATCAACGAATCCAATAGGAATCTCCTAAACAGATTCCAATCACTTGACACCCGTATAACCATTAGGTTATATTAAATATGGTAATTAAATTATTCAGGCAGGTTAGCGATTATAGACAAATTACCAAAGGAGCAGTGCGCCATAATATATGCTGTCTTAGAAGATATAAAACAATACGGACTGCAAGCCCCATTGGTATCTATGAGGCAGATTAAAGACAAATTATGGGAGATTAAGATTTCGCAGGCCAGAATATTCTATGTGGTTATTGAGGGAAATAAAATGGTTCTCCTCCATGCATATAAAAAGCAGAGCCAAAAGGTGCCGCAGCACGAAATTGAAACCGCGCTCAGGTGCATGAAAGATATACTCAGAAACTAAAAATCAGGGAGGTTATTTATATGAAAATCCATAATAGCAAACATGTCCCTGCAAGTCTTAAGCAGGAAAAAGATATTCATTCTCTTGAAGATGTCATCAAAAGGCGGGAAAAAGACCGCGAATTTAAAATCCTTTTAGACAAAGCCAGATTGAGGGTTGCTATTGCCAGACAAATTAAAATAGCAAGA
>CAKKSD010000062.1:0-1093 GCA_919902995.1 Thermodesulfovibrionia bacterium | reverse complement strand
TGCAATTGGCATAAGCCAGCCCATGATAGGCCGTCTTGAGGGGTTAAAAGACAAGCGTCTGCCCAGCATTGAATTGCTGGTCAAGATAGCCTCTATAACAAGAAAAAAGCTGGTAGTAAATCAGCCGGGATTTCATTTGGAATTAGCATGTAGGTAGGATTAATGCCTTATGAGTAAAAGTTTGTCCAAACTCATCCCGTTATGTTTTTGAACTGGAAAGGATGACTATGACCACTGACTTATCATTCATAAAAAACGAAAAAGAGCAAAGCCAGAAGGGATGCTCAGGGAAGGGAAATAAAGGATAAAGAGGGACACATCCCATATTTCTTAAGGAGAGGAAGATCAGCAGGCAGAGATAATAGGGGATGTGTCCCTAATATTCACGCTAATATTCACGAGAGGAAAAGAACAGAAATCTAAATGACGAATAAAAAAGAACTATCCGAACGCGATATTTGCACGCAGTTCATCTTGCCTGCTATAGTAAAGGCGGGATGGAATATTGAAAAACAAATTCGGGAAGAAGTCTTCTTCACAGATGGCCGCATTTTTGTAAAAGGCAACAAGACCGTCCGGGGTGAACGAAAGCGCGCTGATTTTATTCTCTATCTTAAACCGAATATTCCTATCGCTGTCATTGAGGCAAAAGATAATAATCATTCCGTAGGATCCGGTCTACAACAGGCATTGGGTTACGCAAAAACACTGGATATTCCGGTTGCTTTCAGTTCAAATGGCGATGGTTTTATTCAGCATGATCTTTCCGGTTTTACTCCAAAAATCGAGAAGGAATTGTCTTTAGACGCTTTCCCTTCCCCCAACGAACTTTGGCAGATGTATAAAAAGTATAAAAAGATTACAACTCCTGAACAGGAGGAAGTCGCTTCTTTCGACTACTTTTTTGACGGCTCAGGGCGCGCGCCTCGTTACTATCAGCAGATAGCTATAAATAGAACGGTTGAAGCAATAGCACGCGGAGAAAACAGAGTCCTCCTTGTAATGGCTACCGGCACGGGAAAAACCTATACCGCTTTCCAGATAATATATCGGCTTTGGAAAAATGGCAGGAAGAAACGGATTCTTTTTTTAG
>CAKKSD010000061.1 GCA_919902995.1 Thermodesulfovibrionia bacterium | reverse complement strand
ATATGTTAAAAAGTTCAGATTTTATAAATGATATCCAGATTGCACTTACTGCACTTTCTGTAGGTGCTACATTATACACAAACAATAAGACTCATTTTAAAATCATAAAACCATTGTTAAAAACATTGAATGTAGTGTATGTCTGAAACAGAATAAGATATTTTCAGAAATAGATAAACAGTTAAAACTTACAAAGGCAAGGTTTTTAGGTGGGAAGAGGGAGAGGTTTAGGCTGTGAGAGTTTTTGATGAAAACAAAAATATTTAATAATAAAATGTCTCCTCTTGCAAGGGTTAAATTTGCTGTTTCAAGAATGCGCAAAACTTTTCTTAAAATTGGTCTCTCCAAAATGACAGCAAAAGAGATTGATGCAGAGATAAAAACTGTAAGAAAAGCGAGAAAAAGGAAGTATATCAAGAGCCTTAAAAATCATGACTCCCGATGAATTTCTGAAGCTCTGTGGACAAAGAGGGAAGTAGAAAGCATGAACAAGCTTTTTTTCGAGATAGATAAGCAGTTAAAGCTTACAAAAGCAAAGTTTCTGCCTAGGGAAAAGGGAGAAGTTTAAGAACAAATGGACAAGGAAGATATTTTAAGGCTGGCTAAGGATTCCCGATTTATTTCAGGAAGTTATAACTACTGTGACCGCTGGTGTGAGCGATGTATCTTTACATCCCGCTGTCTGAATTATGCCATGAGCGAAGACGAAGATAATCCGATAACTCATGACTTGAATAATAAAGCCTTTTGGGATAAGTTGCACAAGATATTCCAACAGACAAAAGAAATGATAATCGAATTAGTGGAAGAAAAGGGAATTGATTTAAATTCTGCAGATATGGAAGATGTATCTAAAGAAATCGAGAGCAAAAGAGATAAGGCTGAAAATCATGCTCTCTCACAAACAGCACTTGAATATACAAAAATGGTTGATAAGTGGTTTGAGACAGAATATCCAATTTTTAAACAAAAAGAAGAAAACCTCAATACCATGTTGAAACTCGGCATAGGCGGTACTGCTCCACATGTGGAAGCTAACAGTATTAATAATGCAATTGAGGTTATTCGCTGGTATCAGCATCAAATTTATGTAAAACTTATGAGAGCGCTTACGCAGGAAGATTTCGCAGAAGAAATTGAAAGTGACACCACGTTACAGAGAGACTCAGACGGCTCTGCAAAAGTTGCATTGATTGGGATGGATCGTTCTATTTCTGCATGGGGAAGACTGGGGGAATGTTTCGAGGAAAAAATGGACAGCATTCTGGATATCCTTCTGTATTTAGGTCGGTTGCAAAGAAAAACTGAACAGGTTTTTCCTAATGCAAAAAATTTTAGAAGGCCAGGATTTGATGATGGTAACAGTCCACTTTAAGCACGTTTGATTGAAATTTACAAAGGCAAAGTTTCTCTGAGGGAAGAGGGAGAGGTTTAAGCTGTGAAATAGATCCTAATCTTGTATGGACTTAAAATTTATCTTTTTAAAATAGTGAAATCGTATTAAAATAGTCTGAAATTATGCCTACTATTATTAGTCCCAGAAAACATGTATCTGATAGAATTTATACACCAAATCAAATCTTAGATTTTTTTGCGTCTGTTCAGATAGAAAAAGAATGGTCCTTCATTGAATATAAACCCAGCGACACCTCCAAGCTAACCCATTGTTACCATCGCTACCCAGCAAAAGATTTATAAAAACCTTGACAAATGTTGATTAATGTTGTAATGTCCTGATAAAGTAATTTTAACCTTAGTGGAGGCATCTATGGAAGAAAAAACTATTTACACAACCAAAGAGGCATCAAAGCATCTTGGAATAAGTCCAGCTACCCTTTATCGTATGGAAAAGAAAGGGTTGATAATTTCAATGAGAACGCCAGGCGGACAGAGACGTTTTAGCAAAGAAAGCATTGACCAATATTTAGAAGAAAGCAAATATTTTGAGGCACCTCAAAATCCAAGCAGATATAAAAAATCAATTTATCAAGTAAAAGAAACTGAAGCAATTTATACTCTAACAGATAAGAAAAAGATTATTACTCCCAAAATACATAAGTCGGATGAGCTATTTTTTCACATGGATTCAATTTGGATATACAATACTGATATTTTAAAAACAAAAAGTGTTAAAGAAAATTCTATAGATTTAATCGTGACATCTCCACCATACAATGTTGATATAAAATATAATTCCCATGACGATACCATGTCTTATGATGATTATCTATCATTTACAAAAAAATGGCTTACCAGATGTTATGAATTTATTAAAAATGATGGACGATTTTGTTTAAACATCCCTTTAGATAAAAACAAAGGTGGACAGCAAAGTATGTGTGCAGACATTACAACCATCGCAAAGCAAGTTGGATTTAAATATCATTCAACAATTATATGGAATGAGCAGAACATTTCAAGGCGAACTGCATGGGGTTCTTGGCTTTCTGCTGCTGCCCCTTATGTAATAGCACCTGTTGAGGTCATTATTGTTCTGTACAAAAAGGAGTGGAAAAAAATAAGCGGTAGCCGTAAATCAGATATAACCAAAAAAGAATTTATGGAGTGGACAAATGGGGTATGGAACTTTAGCGGTGAGAGCAGAAAAAGAGTTGGACATCCGGCTCCCTTCCCTGTTGAATTACCAAAAAGATGTATAAAACTTTTTAGCTTTGTGGGAGACACAATACTTGACCCATTTCTTGGCAGCGGTTCAACATTGCTTGCTTGTTTACAGACTGGTCGAGAAGGCATTGGAATTGATATTGATAAAAAATACTGCGACTTAGCAAAGAACCGACTTATGATAGAAGGACAGATAAATCAACTCAAACTCAATGTTGCAACAGGAGGCAGGTAATGGCAAAAAGCATTAACGAATTAATTATGGAATACTTTCATAAACATCCAAATGAAAACATAAGACACGGTCCGGTTGTTGACTGGGTTACTAAACAATATCTTAAACACCATCCTGAGCCTCCAAGGGATGTATGGAGAGCTATTCGCAACCTTTACCAAGAGGGCAAGTTAATTAAAGTTAAAAAA
This sequence comes from Thermodesulfovibrionia bacterium, assembly GCA_919902995.1. Lineage (GTDB taxonomy): Bacteria > Nitrospirota > Thermodesulfovibrionia > JACRGW01 > JACRGW01 > JACRGW01. The sequence continues at coordinate 10,412 of CAKKSD010000061.1, read as the reverse complement.
GGTATTTACCGTTATGATCCAGACTCCATTAATAAGGTTGCATTATTTGATTTTCCTACAGATGTGAAGGAAGAGATTTTTAGGCGTGATGGTTACAAATGTGTAGTCTGTGGTATGGGTAGGGAAGATGGTGTTGAAATATGTGCTGACCATGTTAAGCCAAAAGATAAAGGCGGTGACAACTCCGTTGAAAACGCACAAACGTTGTGCATGAAACATAATCTCATAAAGAAAAATTACTCACAGACAGAAGCAGGCAAGCGGTATTTTATAAAATTGTATAAAAAAGCTGTTGCTATCAGAGACAAAAAAATAATTAACTTTTGCAGGTGCGTGTTTGAATGTTATGATATACATGGAATTAACGGGCATATACCAAGACCAAACGGGGAATAATTAAATCGTAAAAAAATGCTTGATAGAGAAGTTATTAGAGAATTTTTACAGAATAAATTTGAAGATATAGGATTAGATATCCCTGAGGATATTTCAGAAGATACTCTTGTCGAGACATTTTGTAAGTATACTGAAGATGATTATTACGAATGGCTAAAAGATAATTTCAAATCATTTTTTGGGCATAATGATTGGGTTTGGATTAGAAAAAAGATTGAGCAGTATTCTAAACATTAGATTATCGAATCTTTTCAAACTAATAAAATTTAAGGCTGAAAATGAAGGCGATGTCCGATTTTCACAAGGTGGATTTCTTCTACCGCCTTGTGCCGTTTGCGCGGTAAATACCATACGAAAAAAACAAAATTATTGACCATTGAAGATTTATGAATTAAAATTAAAAATATACAGAGATGGAGGTTTAGATATGTTATCAGCAAAGGCTATAGAAAATAAAATTATAGACAAGCTAAAAGAATTGCCAGATGAAGATAAAAAAGAGGTGCTTGAATATATAGGCCATTTAAAAAGCAAAGAAAAAGAAAAGACCATAAAGGCATTAAAAAGAACCGCAGGCACTTGGAAAAGGCTTATTGATGTGGAAAAATTAAAACATAATATATATTCCGATAGGCTTGTATCTACTCTTACAAATAACAGTAATCATTTTGAAAGAATTAGTTCTTTAAATATAATTTCGTCAGCCCCACAGAAGAATAAATAAGAAGGTTCGAAAAGGGAAACGAAGGTGATGCCCTGTTTTCAAAGGGAGGCTTCCTCTACCGCCTTGTGCCGTTTACGAGGTAGTTAATAGGAATATACCTTTTTTAAAAAAGAGATTCTTCGACCCGTTCAGAATGACAGAAAGAGATTGCACGTGGCATCTTAAGGGGAGGGGCGACTTAGAAGGTAGCTTTTACGGACTGTTAAGAACCTTCCCTGTCAGGAACCTCATGATGTCATTATAGAAGGCGAATATCATGAGACCTATGATGATGAAGAGACCTATCTGCTGGGCAACCTCTCTCATCTTTACACTCAGCGGTTTTCGCCTTATTGCCTCAATCAGGAAGAAGAATAGATGTCCTCCGTCAAGGATAGGTATGGGGAGGAGGTTGAGGACCCCGAGGTTTATGCTTATCATTGCTGTAAACAGTATAAAACTTGTCAATCCTGCCGATGCCTGTTCCCCTGCAAGCTGAGCTATAAGGATTGGCCCTCCGATTGTGTCAGCAGGGACGATCCTCTGTATTATTTTTACAACCCCTACTATTGTGAGGATAGAAATATCTATAGTCTTCCCGAACCCCTTCAATACAGCGATATGGGGTGATGCCTTTTCCTGAATAAATTCACCGCCAGACGCCACACCTATCATACCTACTTCCCTTTCTTCACCGAAGATATTCCTGGTTTTCTTTTTCTCAGGGATTACCGGGACATCAAACCTTTTCCCTTCCCTCTCTATAGACAGTGTGAGCCTCACCCCTGAACTTCTTTGTATTATCTCCACCATTTCGTCCCACCTCCTTAGAGGTGTCCCGTCTATGGAAACTATCCTGTCTCCCTTCTTAAGACCTGCCGAGAAAGCAGGTGATTCCTTCGAGATTTCGCCTAACTTTGATGTAAGGACAGGAACGCCTGTCATAAAGACTATAGAGAAGATAAGTGCCGCAAGGATTAAATTAAATACAGGTCCTGCAGCCACAATGGCGGTTCTTCTCAGAAGTGGCTGGTTCTGGAAAGACCTCTGTAGATCCTCCTGGCTCACAACCTCTCCGGGATCTTCACCGATCATCTTTACGTAACCACCTAACGGAAATGCAGAGATGAGATATTCAGTCTCGCCGATCTTTTTCCCTATCAGTTTCGGACCGAAACCGAGGGAAAACTTAAGGACACCCACCCCGAGTCTTTTAGCCAGAAGGAAATGTCCGAGTTCATGTACGAATATCAGAAGTCCGAGGAGGACTATGAAAGATATAATTGTTGTCATCTATGACCTTTCTCCTTTTTCCCTTTTATGTCATTGTCTGGCTTGACCAGACAATCCAGCAAAATAAAGTTACTGGATTCCCCGATCAAGTCGGGGAATGACGAAAGGAGGCGGATTTCATTTAATTTTGAGTTTTAAACTTTGAACTTTCTTTAATACCTCGTCCCTCGCCCATCTATCAGCATCAAGGATATCATCAAGCTCAGGCCTATGACGATATACCCCTGAACTTTTATGATCATCCATCGTTTCTTTTATAATCGCAGGTATGTCGATAAATTCTATCCTATTCTCAAGGAATAATTCCACAGCGACCTCATTAGCAGCACTGAGCACAGCAGGCAAAGTCCCTCCCTCTCTTATTGCAGCATATGCCAGTATAAGGCATGGAAACCTCTCAGGATCGGGTTCTATAAATGTAAGGCTACCAGCTGCTGCCAGATCAAGTGATGGCATATCACTCTCTAACCTCTCAGGATATGAAAGAGCATAACTTATCGGCCCCTTCATATCAGGGAGGGACATCTGGGCGATGATGGAACCATCCTTGAATTCAACTGCAGAATGTATAAGACTCTGAGGATGGAGAAGGATATTTATCCTGTCAACATCTATGCCGAAAAGATAGTGTGCCTCGATGACCTCGAGTCCTTTATTCATAAGGGTTGCAGAGTCTATAGTTATCTTGGGACCCATCTTCCAGTTCGGGTGTTTCAATGCCTCCTGAGGTGTAACCTTCTTAAGCATAGCGGTGGAAAGATTTAAAAAGGGCCCACCTGAAGCTGTCAGTATCAGTTTCTTTATGTCCTCATGCCTGTGACCCTGGATGCACTGGAAGATGGCGCTATGTTCACTATCAATAGGAAGGATCTTAATCCCCCTTTCATATGCCTCCTTCATAACAATATCACCTGCCATCACAAGGGTCTCCTTATTTGCCAGGGCTATATCCTTTCCTGCCCTTATAGCAGACATAGTAGGGACAAGACCCACAGCCCCTACAAGTGCAGAAACTACCATATCAACCTCAGGAATTGTAGCTACCCCTATCAGACCTTCAACACCGCTCAGGATATCTAATCCAGATCTCTTCTTTTTCAGTTCCCCTGCTGCACCCTCGTCAGAGAGTGATACAACATCTGGTTTGAACCTTTCTATCTGCTCTTCGAGCAAGACCCTGTTCTGCCCTGCAGTAAGACCGAGGATTTTAAACCTTTCAGGGTATCTTTCGACGACCTGGAGTGTACTCACGCCGATAGAACCTGTAGAGCCTAAAATGGAGAGTTTCTTCTTTTTCATCCCATAAAATACTTATGATAATAGTAAAGGGCAGGGCCTGTATAAAGGAGACTGTCCATTTTATCAAGGAAACCACCATGTCCCGGGATGAGTGTACTTGAGTCCTTCACCTCAGCCCCCCTCTTGAACATAGACTCAGAGATATCCCCCAACTGCCCGAGAATACTCAGACCTAATCCGAGTATAAGGCAATCCCTGTAATTCAGTGTATTGAAGAAAGTGAATTTGGATATAAAGGACATACCAATTCCTGCAAGCAGTCCAACTATAGCACCCTCCCATGACTTCCTTGGACTTAACACAGGGGCGAGTTTATGTCTGCCGATCCTGCTTCCTATTGCATAGGCAGTCGTATCACCCACCCATATTATTGCATAGAGAAGCAGGATGAGGTTCATTCCCTCTTCTAAATTCCTGATAAGGATCTGGTAACCCATAAGCCAGGGAATCAGAAAGATCCCGAAGAAGGTGATGGACACATCGGCAAAGGCCTTTTTAATATCACCTTTGCTTATAATACGCTCTATGATTGCCAGAAAAATCACTGCAGGAATAAAAATATTTATGAGAGAAAAATCGCCTTTATAAAAGATGAACGATGAAAGACCTCCCAGAGGTATTCCGATTATCTTTGATGGTTGAATCCCGTCTATGGATAGAATTGTATAGAATTCATATAGACCGATCATTGTAGCAGCTAAAATCAAGATAAAAAAGGCATATGGGGGAAGGTATCTTACAAGCAGATAAAAGAGTGGGATAAAGATCAGTGCAACAATCAGTCTGCTATAGGGCATATAACCCTCTTTTTATCTGTTCCCTGGTAAGTCCAAAACGCCTCTCTCTCTGCTGATAATTAAGTATTGCGAGGAGCATCTCTTTCTTCCTGAAGTCAGGCCAGAGGGTATCAGTAAAGTAGAATTCCGTGTAGGCGGATTGCCATAAAAGGAAGTTACTTATCCTCTTTTCACCGCTCGTCCTGATAAGGAGATCAGGGTCAGGGAGTCCCGAGGTATCAAGATAATCCTCGAAAAGTGACTCGTTCAGGTTATCGGCTGAGATATCTCCCTTTTCAATATCTCTTAAGATATTCTTTATCGCCTCTATAATCTCTGAACGTCCTCCGTAACTGAGTGCCACGTTAAGGATGAGGTCTCCGTTTTTTGAAGTATTCTCGATAGCATTATTTATGACCTCCTGAGTCTTTACAGGAAGTTTCTCTATCTCTCCGATAGCCCTGAACTGTATCCCCTTTTCTATCATCGTTTTAATCTCTTTCTTCAGGTATTCCTGTAACAGACCCATAAGGGCCCTGACTTCAGATTGTGGTCTCTTCCAGTTCTCCTGGGAAAAGGCATAAAGGGTGAGTACCTTTATACCTATTTCTCTCGAAAGGGTTATAATATCTCTGACCGAATCCATACCAACTTTGTGGCCTGATATCCTTGGAAGCCTTCTCTGTTTAGCCCACCTTCCATTGCCATCCATAATAATAGCGATATGTTCCGGGAGGTTCCCGCCCAGGATTAACTTTAATAGTTCTTCTTCCTTTAAATCCTTATAATCTCTCATTCCATACCATTTGAAAACTGATCTCTTAATCTTACTAAATCCCCCTTTAGTATCAGGAAACTAAATAGATATATCTTTCTTTTTACCCCTTCGGGAAATGGTAGAGTAATAGGCGGCTTTTCCCTGAAAGTGTATCAAAGAGTCCTTGCTTCAGAATAAACTTACCACCTACAATAGTAGGATTCATTAACAGGAAGAGGTTATCTTTTCCTGTATTAGTGAGATCTCCTACTCCATAATCTGCTATGAATCCCTCTATCTTACCTATCCGCCATTCGCTAACCATATCTGAACCATTCCAGTTAAGACAGGCCACCTCAGCTTCTCTATAACCTTTAAACTCAACGAAAAAATGGGTAAGAGGAATATTCTTTATGATGACCGCCTTCTGTCTGTTCTCTTCAGGGTAATCCCTTACTATAATCCTTCCTTTCACCTTAACTTTTTCTATCTTTTTTTCTACTGTCCAGTGGGTCCTCTCAAAAGAAAGGACATATCCTCCATAACGATCCTTGCTCCTCCAGAGTTTTATCCCATCAAGGGTGTACAGGTTAAGGTAGTCATCTTCATCTATATAAAGGAGCTGATAATATCCATTCTTTCCCCAATCCACAAATGCAAAACCATATATCTCTATCCCAGGGGGGAGTTTGAGTGGATTTCCTTTTACATATCTGTCTTCCTTTGAAGAGTACTCATGGATATTATCGTCTAAATCCTGTGCTATTAAGGTTTCCCCTTTCCCGGGGATATTCATAACCCTGAAGAAGAGGGGCACTTTATCCCATATCCTTCTGTATTCACCGTCTCTGTACTCTATCACAAAGGAGTTCAGGTAGTCATCATGATTGGTAACATAGATCTCAGGTTTACCGTTTCTATTTATATCTGCAATATCTATGTTTATATGATTATCTTTAGTCCTTTCCTTATCGGACCATATCTCAGATAGGTTATAATCCTCAATCCTGTAGATCCTTATCCTTGTTCCATCGCTTATGACTATCTCTTTTTTTCCATCACCATCCAGATCCCCTATGCCCATAAGACGGGCCTTGTAATCAAAGTCAAACGACCTCCAGTAATCCCTTCTAACCGGCAGAGGGAATTCAAATTCCTGCTTCTGAGATACAGGGATAAGGACTTCATAAGTCCCGAGTGATTTACCATCAAATGTATGAATAAGATTGGCCTTGAGTAAAGACCCTTTAGGGTTAGGTCTTGCATCTAAAAAAATAATTCCTTCAACTTCCAATGCCTTTCCGAGCTTTTTGATTTCATCTTTTGCCTCAATCTTTTTATCCTGGATCGAACTCAGTATATCTTTCCCTATGACTGCCCTGACCTTTTCATCATCAAGGATATTAAATCTCCCGCTTTCCTCAAGGCTCTCGTAGAAAGCAGATACCGCATCCCTGTCAGTCCCCTCTCTAAAAAGAAAGGCTAATCTTATCCTTCCAGAAGTAATCCTTACCTTATCTTCGATCTTTATACTCTCTTTTTTGTCGAGTATGACCCCAAGGGAGGTCTCCTCCCCTACCTCTTTGATTTCGAGGAGACTGAGGGGAATCTCGTATCTACCCATTACCACCTTCGTTACCGGATGGAAAAACTCCTTCCCCTCCCTGAATACTGTAAGCCTTATCTGAGTAGTGATTCCGTTCTTCTTTCCGAGATTTATCCTTACAATATTATCTTCTATTGATAGTATCTTTCCTTCAGCCTTCGGAAAAAGGGATGTGATCCTTCTGACTGTCTCATTAATGTCTGCAGTGGGCTGTTCTCCGTTCAGAGCTGTAAGGTCATCTATTTTTCTATTCTGTTCAGCAAAAGATAGAGGAAACCGAACAGAATAGAATCCCAGCGTAAGAAAGACTACTAAAAATATCTTGATGAGACTCTTCACTGATTAAGCTCCTCCACAGAAAGTATAAATTTCCCCTTCCATTCAGAATTTACTTCGGGATCAATATCCAATTTCCAATGGGGGAAGAAAACAGAATGTTGATAGACACGCTCGAAGCCTCCTTCAGACTGTGAGACTGTCTCTAAGGGGAAGTACCAGAGGTCCATATCAGGCTCTGTCCTTAGTGTGATAGAGATGCCGAGCCATTCATCTACCATATGGACATCCTTAATTCCGTAGAAATCTCCATGTTGTAACAGATCTCTTTCAGCGGGCTCTGATCCTGATAAACGGAGGTATCTTCCTGGTCCCCTTCCGGATAGGGATAGATTAAATTCTACGCCGAATACCGAATGTATCACACCTTCGGCGCTGAGATTGTATTCAATATCTATAACCGGTTTATCGTATTTAATAATAAGGGTCTTATTTAGATTCAGAATATTTCTGTTTACTCTGTCTCTTCTTGCAAGCGATACCATCAAGCTTCTTCCTTTTCGTCTGATAACAGAACTATAAGGGAAACCTATAAAATCTCCCTCCTCCTCATATTCTCCATCCTTAAAGTTTATAAATGAGGTGTCAGGGAGGAGAAAATGGTCTAATAAAGAGACCCTCCGGTATCTATCATAATGCAGGAATTGTTCGAGCCCTTCCTCTTTGGACATCATTCTTCCATGGATCGTCTTAAGCCCTGTAGAGTTCTTCTGTGCCTGCTGGATCTTTCTATGATAACCCTCGTCTCTTCTTGTGAGTGTATTCATAAGGTTCACAGCCTTTGGTCTGTAATCCCATTCAAAGAGGCTTCCTCCTTCATCTGGATCAATATAGAGATTCATTAAAGGTGTGTCTATCAATATCTCAGACCTGGTATCAAGATCTATATCCCATTCCTTAACATCTAACCAATCTTTTCCCTTATGCATCAATGAATCCGCCATGACCTCTGCCTTTATAAGATGTTCATAGCTAGATGACCTCAGATGTGGCAGATAGAGTCCACCAAAAATCCCATGCCAGTAACCATCGTTACACTGTCCCTGCCATAGCTCATCGAACATTTGAGTTTCGAGTTTCGAGTTTCGAGTTTCGAGTTTTGCTTTATGTACCTTTTTACTTACATAGACCATTTTTTTTTGGAGGTTATTGCTTTCAGGGTATTTCGAAAAAAAATTCCTCCAGAAACCACCCCTCAGAAGGGTCCTTGCCTTTTCGACACCAACAAGATTCTCTAAACTCCCAAATACCTCTTCATATTCCCTTATTGCCTCAGGGGATAATGCCCATTCCCCCATCTCCCTGTAAGAGGTTGTTGGAAGGTAAACCCTTCCTACAGGGAGATTTTTCTCCCAACAATCAGAGAAGGTCATGGTCTCTATCCATTCCTTATTAGCCTCAAGCATACCGAAGAATCTTTCAAGCCAGCCCTCTTCGTAGACAGATCTGTATGTCTCAGGCCAGACACCAAATTTCTCTCCATCATCAGCCATTGTTATACCAATATTTCCTGACCCGATATCAGGATCTGAAGCCCTTGCAGACAGAAATCCTATTGTCTCTTCTGGTAAATGAAAAGGAATCAGATATCTCAATCTCTCATTACCTGGAAATACGCCAATGGTCATCTCACCATTATCGGTTGTATAGTAACCTCTAAGATCCTTATCCCTGAGACCTGAGAGTTTAAAATGGAAGTCGTCGAGTGTGGTATAGTAAACCCCGGCCTTATTGAGAAGACCTGGAAGCTGGGGTTCCCAGACCCTCTCGGCTATCCAGATCCCCTTAGGGTCATAATCAAAATGATCTCTTATGAAATCAGTCATCTTTCTAACCTGACCGATCCCATCAACCTCAGGTATACCTGGAAGTATAGGTTCATAAAAGCCGCCAGTGAGAATTTCTATCTGGTTTCTTTTAACGAGGTAGGAAATAAGGTCAAAAAACTCTGGATGTCTTTTCTCAAAAAACCTATAAAGGACTCCACAGTAATGTAACACTACCTTTATCCCTGGATGCCTTTCTAATATACTCAGAAAGGGCAGATAGGCCTTAGAATAAGCCTCTTCAATAATATAATCAAAGTTACCTACCGGTTGATGGTTATGGATAGCAAGGGAAAAAAAGACCTTATTCATAATTTTTAAAGTCTAACCTTTTTCTTCTATAAAAGTCAACACCTTACAGTTTTCTTGAGGGTCTTAAGGACATTTTCCATATCTGTGGGTATGGGGCATGAAAACTCCAGATATTCATCTGTCTTCGGATGTAAAAATCCCAGAATTTCTGCGTGTAGCATCTGCCTCTTAACTAAAGTCCTGAGTCCTGCCCGCCCTGCTTCTCCGTAGGATCCTGTGGAGCGGAGCGAGGCCGGGGAGTCCTGAGTCCTGAGTTGACTGACTCCATAGACCGTATCACCAAGCACAGGGTGTTTTATATGGGAGAAATGGACCCTTATCTGATGTGTTCTGCCGGTCTCAAGTGTTACCTCGACTAAAGTACACCGGTCAAATCTATCCAAAACCTTATAGTGGGTTACAGCCTCTTTGCCCCTCTTTGTTCTTACGGACATCCTTTTCCTGTCAGTTAAAGCCCTCCCGATGGATATTTTGATGCTCCCTGAGCCTTCCAGGTCTCCGAGAACTATAGCAAGATATCGCCTTTTCATGAGTCTCTCTTTTATCTGTCTTGATAACTCTTTATGGGCATTATCATCCTTTGCAAAAACGAGAAGACCTGATGTATCCTTATCCAGTCTGTGTACAACCCCCGGCCTTATCTTTCCACCTATACCCGAAAGGTTCTTACAGTGAAAAAGCAGGGCATTAACAATGGTACCGCTCCAGTTTCCTGCAGCAGGATGGACTACCATACCAGGAGGTTTATTAATCACAATGACTGATTCGTCTTCGTAATAGATATCGAGTGGTATATCCTGAGGTATAACCTCTAAAGGTTGAAGAGGAGGGATTACTACAAATATTTCTTCCCCGGGTTGTATCTTGTGATTAGGTTTTACCCTCCTGCCATTTACTGTAATAGATCCTTCTTTGAGTAGTCTCTGGACCTGTGACCTCGAAAGGGATAGCTCATCAATTCCTGAAAGATATAAGTCTAATCTCTGACCTGATGTTTCTGAAGGAATCTCTATTTTATGTATTATATCCATTTTTAACATTATACCTTAATTTTTAAATCACTAGTTCCATAAGTAATTGCACCACTTTGGGTAAAATACCTATAGGA
>CAKKSD010000060.1 GCA_919902995.1 Thermodesulfovibrionia bacterium | reverse complement strand
CCTTTGGTTGATTTTTACTATACCAAAAGAGTTACCTAATTAGTGAGCATGAACACCCATCCCATATTTCTTGTAGCTAGACTAATTGGTTTTTTGCATCAAAAAAATTCTAAAATATGAAAAAGATAATTTATCAGGCATTTATGTTAAGCTTTTTATGAGAACGCAAAGAAATAAGCAGAGGAGTATAAAATATGGGATGTGTCCCTAATTTATCAATTTCGGGCTGAAACATCTAACAAGGCAATCCAGCCGACCGCTTTCAGCGTCGGCTGAATTTTGCGTTAGCCTAAAAAAATAAATCATAGTGCTATTACTTATTTAGGCCTTGACGTATCTGAAATCAATACGTATACTACACGTATATAACGGAGGATTTCAATGCAGAAGAAGTTGACCATAACAGTAGATGAGGAAGTTTATGCGGGCCTCCATAAGACCATTGGCCCCCGCAAAATTAGCAAATTTGTTGAGGAACTGGTCCGCCCGCATGTAATACGCCCAAATTTGGAATTGGCTTACAACCAAATGGCAAAGGACAAAAAGCGTGAAGAGGAAGCTCTTAGATGGGCAGAAACAACTTTTAAGGATATAGCCCGTGAAAAGAGGTGAAGTCTAGTGGGTTAATTTTGATCCCTCCGTCGGCCGAGAGATTAGAAAAAAACGCCCCGCTGTCATAGTTAGTAATGATGCTTCCAATAAATTCCTCAATCGAGTTCAGGTTGTTCCTCTAACAAGCAAGACAGATCGTCTGTATCCAAGTGAGGCACTTGTCATTCTTGATAGTAAAGAAAGCAAGACTATGGCTGATCAATTGGCTACTATAAGCAAGTTGAGACTATTCAAACGTGCCGGAGTGCTTTCAAAAGAAGATATGCTAAGGGTTGGCGAGGCAATTAAAATACAATTAGATATTTACTGATTTTCCCACAAAATTGAAGAGTCATCCCAGCTCCTTCTCCTTTGGCGGGATAACACATAAAAAACCAAGAGACTCGTCTCCGATCGGGATAAGCTGATGAACTTCGTTTGGAGGAATAAATATTACATCACGAGGTCCTACTTCTAATTTTTCTTCACCTAAAAGTATCTGTGCCCTTCCGTGGAGAATGAAAATTCCGTGGTCATGGGAATGACTTTCCAGAGATGTCCATCCTCCGGGCTCTACCCTGAAATATCGGAATATAAAATTCTTTGCACCATCGGCCTTGCCTATTATCACCTTACCGGTAGAATCCTTTGTCCCAGGTTTAAGATAATCCCTCGGAATGGCACCCTCCCAGTTAAAGTCATATTCTTTTCCTACAAATCGATGAATAATACCCATCTTTACCTTTCTTTTTTCTAATTAAACTTTCTTATTATATCCCTTACAGTCTTTTCAAGGTTTGAAGACTTAAGATAGAGGCTCGCACCAATTAATATTACAACATCTTTACCATAAAAATCTTTGATCGAGGGAATGTTTTTCAGGTTAATCCCTCCTGCAGGCGCAGGAAGACTTTTCTTAATATGATAAAAACCTTCCTTAAGCGATTTATCTATATTAAAACATGTCTCTTTTGTAAAGGGAAATCTTCCACCAAAATTAGGGAAAATAACTATATCTGAACCTATAAGGCGGAATAATTTACCGAGGATAATCTCTGAATTTATCCCATGTCTCTCGTTTGTGAAAAAGGTACCACTGAGTGAAGGGTGTGCAATAAATATAAGGGGATAATTCTGTGTTATATAACGGGAATAATCCAGTCCGATCAGAAATGGCGAGACCAAAAACCCTCTTACTCCTCTTTTAATACCATACTCTATTCTTTTTTCCATATCCTCCATTGGTGCTGTCAGGTTAGGGAAATATAATACCTCTTTCCCTGTTTTTTCTTTCGCTCTATTGACAGCCTCCTGGCATAACTTTACCCTTTTAAAAAACTCACCACAAATACCATGGTCATCCTTAATTATGTCTATACCGCTTAAGGCGAATTTTAGACACCATCCACTCAGCTCTAAGGATGATAACCCCATAGGTTTTAATGCGGCTGCGAGGAGGGGTCTATTTTTAATATTAAAGACTTTACGGATACCCTGAATACCATAGTTAGGTCCGCTGAATTTACCAACAAATTCTTTTGGAATTTTGAGTCCGATTACCTTTATTCCCTTTTTCAGGGAAATATTTCCGTAGAGAAGGTTTAAGAATTGAGGAATCTGCAGATCTGTTGTCGAAATATCGTAGCTTATTTTTACTGTTTTTGATTCAATTGAATCTATTTCCCCGACAATCCTTTTTAAAACATTTTTATAAAAGATTGCCTCTTTAGGAAGCTCTGCGGTCTGCTCTAAAGCTATATCTTCAGCAATCTCAGGAATCTTATCTTCTGGTGCTGTCAAGCGATAGGTTATTAAAAGCCTTCCAGCCATATCTATTAACCTACCTTTTAATAACCATAGGACTACCCTCTAATTATTTCTTGAATATACCCTTCAGGAGTTTTTCAACCCCCTTTTTCTCAATCCTTTCTTTACCTGACTTTCCGAGTTCTTCTATTACCTTCTTTTCAATCTTGGATGTCTTTAAATGATATACTGGTTTTGATCTCGTCCCTTCAATTTTTACTTCCACAGGAATGTCTATAATCTGTCCCTGAACAAGAAAATCCAGTTTAGAGTTAACAATGCCATAGGTTCCTCTAACTTTAAGATATAGATCCTTTCCTGTCATCTCGAGGTTTTCTGTTTTCAGGTAACCATTTCCGATTATATAACTTCCAGAGATTTTATCGAAATCGGTAAGCGATATCTGACGTTTAGTGGTAATTATACCGATAGATCCGACTATGTCAGTAAGTTCGATACCCTTGATTTTCCCCTTACCTATATTTATAGAGCCGGACCCTTCGAGTCTCTCCATATTATTTCCTATACCCTTAAGACCTCCTTCCAATTTGAGTGGACCTGAAATAGTTACATTATCTCCAATGGCATCCTTTATAAGTTGCTCGACCTCCAGACTCTCTATGTTATGGAAAAGGTTATACCCAATCTCCCTCTTCCCCTTTTCTATTGTGAGGTCTCCAAGTAATTTTCCTTTATAGAGATCGGCTTTTATCTTTTTTATCTCTATAAGCTCTCCTTTAATCAAGGCTGACGGAAGACTGATGTGAGAAACTATTATCAATTTCTGTTTCCCCTCAACTTTCCCGAGGAATACCCTGATATCTTTCAGTGATACATCCTTCAACTCTATTCTACCCTGAAGTAACGGCAAGATGCTCACTCTAATCCTCATAGATTCTATCCCGAAAAGTTCTGGATCTTTTCCTATCTTAATATCGGTCAACTCAGCACCTAACCCGCTGAGGATAGTTAGTTTTATCTTATGGATAGAAACATCCCTGTTAACAGTCTCTGATATAAAACTATTTATTCTTTCCTTGTATTTCGAAAGGTCTATTACTGATGGCAGAAGAAAAGCTAATAAAATAATGAGTGCAAATATTATTGTGAGGATAATCAGGATTATTTTGAATTTTATCTTCAAATTTTTAAAAAAGATCCATCTGACCTGCGATTGCCGGTGTTTCTTTGATTCCTTTAGTTTCTTTTAGTGCCTTTTCCTCAAAAAGACTTGCCTTGCCATAAACTCCATCATAACCAGGAATGATACAAACCTTTCCTTCCCTCATCTTCTTTATCCCCTCGACTATCTTTGGATGAGAGAACTTCATAAGGTCTTCTATTGAATTATCAATGAGGATTGAAAACTCAGATCCTCCGTTCTCTAACATTCTGTCATACTCCTTCCTCACAGAAACCGCTCCGGTACCTACGCTGAAGGCGTCAGCAATAATCTCCTCTAATGGTATTATATGAATTGAAGGTATTGTTCCTTCAGGGACAAATCCTTCATCCCTATCGGCAAGTTCCTCAACCCTTTGCATAACTCCTATTGTAATCTTTTTTTTACAGACAGGACAGAGAAATCCCTTTATCTTCGTTTCTTTTGGAGACATCAAAATGCCGCAACCCCTATGACCATTATAATGGTATTTCCCCTCTTCAGGAAAGAACTCTATGGTAGCGAGAAGTTTATTCCTGTCTTTCTTTCTTATGGCATCAATAATATCCAGGTAGTTCATATCGCAATCAAAGAGGTTTGCTTCCCTGCCTATCTTATTCGGTGAATGGGCATCGGAATTTGAAATAAGAGTAACCCTGTCCAACGCAGAAAGGCGCCAGTTCATCTCAGGGTCCGAAGAAAGTCCTGTCTCTATCGCGTAGATATTCACTCTCTCTTCCCCGAAGCATTCTTCTAAAGAATCGAAACCTGAATTTGCACCAAAAAGGGAAAACCATGGTGTCCAGGCATGGGCAGGTATTAAAAGGCAATCAGCAGAAACATCAAGTATTATCTTCATCAAATCCTTAACAGGAAACCCGAATATAGGTCTGCCGTCCTGAGAAAGTTTACCCCTTTTCCCGAGGGCGTTATTTATCTTTTGAACAGTATCAAAATCAGGGGCGAATATAAGGGTGTGTATCTTCCTTAGTTTTCCGTCCTGAGAAAAGATATTACTTACCTCAGCAGTGAGCATGAAGGAGACCCCTCCATCTTCACCTTTGAGCATGACGAGACCATTTCCTGTCTCTACAAGTTTTAACCTCAATTCATCGAAATAAAAGGGGTGGGTGAAGTCTCCTGTTCCTATAAGGGATATACCTTTGAGCTTTGCCCATCTGGCAATAACATCAGGAGACATATCATGACTTGTTGCGCGGCTGTATTTTGAATGGACATGGAAGTCAGCGATAAATCGCATCTTTAAGAGGGCTTTTCTGAATCCATGATTCAAGATTTATGATATATGTTGTCTGCATTTGTATCATCTATCCTGCATCCTGTATCGTGTATCTTGAATCCTTGTGTTATGTTACCTTATAAACTATATCGTGATCTCTTACATGCTCTTTAACTCTTATCCCTATACTCTGTCCTTTTTGGGCCTCATTCACATTGGCATGCTCGATCTGCATTGATTCTACCTGTTGCTCAAAATTTGTGGTGTGTCCCTTAATAAGAATTCTATCCCCCACTTTCAGGTTCCCATCAGTAAGATCGATAGCAACAACCCCTAAATTTGTGTAATAGTGGACAACCCTACCAATCTTTTCCTCCATATCTATCCCCCCTCATTGTTCCCGTTCCTCTTCTCTCTCAATTTCCTCAATCTCTTCTCTCCTTTGCTGACATTCAACACAATAAATAGCAGAGGGTAAGGCATCGAGCCTCTTTTCACTGATTTCCTGACTGCAGTCGTTGCATATACCATATGTCCCTTCTTCGAGCTTTCTTAATGCCTCATCAATTTTATTGAGTGTATCCTTATGTCTTTCGAGGATTGCTATATCAATATCTTCAGCAAGGTCAATAATCGACCAATCCCCATCATCGAGGGCGGTCTCAACTTCTATTTTCCTGTCTCCTTTAAAGTGCTCCCCAATCTCTTCCTTTACCTCTTTCAGGATTTCCTCCCTTTTCTTAGTAAGGATCTTCCCAAGCATCTCTCTTCTCTTCTTCGATCTCATTCAGGCCATACCCCCTCTTAATCTGTCGTGCTTACCTTAGACTCCTCTTCTCTGTAGACCTCAATGATGCTTCTCACCTTTATACCGGCTGCCTGAAGTGCCTTTTGTATGTCACCCAACTTCGCATCTTCTACCTTAACCATATAATTTGTATTCATATAAAACCTCCCTTTGGAGTAATAAAAAAGGGTATCAGAATATACCCTTTAAGTCAAGTGTAACCTATACTGTTGTCATTGCCAGAACAGCACCTTTCTCTTTAAAAAAGGCCTGTGCAGCCGCAAGCCTTGCGATCGGAACCCTATAGGGAGAGCAACTCACATAATCAAGACCGATTCTGTAGCAGAAATCAACAGATTTCGGATCGCCACCGTGCTCTCCGCATATTCCCATCTTTAAACCTTTCTTTACCTTTCTCCCCTTTTCTACAGCTATCTTCATCATGAGGCCTGTTCCGCCCTGATCGAGTGTTATGAATGGGTCATCATCAAGTATTCCCTTTTCAACATAGTATGGAAGGAATCTTCCTGCATCATCCCTTGAAAGTCCAAAGACTGTCTGGGTCAGGTCATTTGTTCCGAAAGAATAAAAATCTGCTTGAGTAGCGATCTCATCAGCAGTTATGGCTGCCCGTGGAAGCTCTATCATCGTTCCGACAGTATAACTTACTTTTTTCTTATACCTCTTTTGAACTTCCCCTGCGACCCTGATTACCAGTTCTCTCATCATCTTAAGCTCATTTACATGCCCTATAAGAGGGATCATTATTTCAGGTATTACTTTTACCTTCTGACTTGAAAGCTCACAGGCTGCCTCCATAATAGCCTGCGTCTGCATCTCATAAATCTCGGGGTATGTTATTCCAAGCCTGCACCCCCTATGACCAAGCATAGGATTAAATTCATGGAGAGATTTATTCCTCTCCTTCAGCTTCTCGAAGGACACCCCCATCTGATCCGCAAAGGACATTAACTCTTCATCTGTATGGGGAAGGAACTCATGAAGAGGTGGATCAAGTAACCTTATAGTAACCGGAAGCCCCTTCATCACTTTGAATATTTCTATAAAATCTCCTTTCTGTATAGGAAGGAGTTTTACGAGGGCCCTTTTCCTTCCTTCTTTATCATCTGCAAGTATCATCTCTCTCATAGCACTTATTCTGTTTGGTTCAAAGAACATATGCTCTGTCCTGCAGAGTCCTATCCCTTCTGCTCCAAAGTCCCTTGCAACTGCTGCATCATGGTGTGTATCGGCATTAGCCCTGACACCAATCTTCCTGAACCCATCAACCCACTTCATAAATGTTCCGAAGTCTCTTGTAAGTTCTGGTTTTATGAGTGGCGCTTTATCCAGAACAACTTCACCTGTAGTTCCATTAAGTGTTATATAATCACCTTCTTTAATAACCATGCTTTTGACCGTAAAGTACCTTTGCGCCTCATTTATATTTATTTCACTACAGCCTGCTATACAGCATTTACCCATACCTCTCGCAACGACAGCCGCGTGAGATGTCATGCCACCTCTCGCTGTAAGTATACCCTGCGCAGCATGCATTCCACCTATGTCCTCAGGTGAGGTTTCAGTCCTGACAAGAATGACCTTTTCTCCTCTCTCTGCTGCCCTTTCTGCATCCTCTGCTGTGAAAACCACCTTCCCAACAGCAGCGCCTGGTGACGCAGGAAGGCCTTTCGCAATTACCTTAATCTGTGCCTTCGGATCTATCATGGGATGAAGTAGCTGGTCAATCTGCTGAGGATCTATTCTTAATATCGCTGTCTTTTTATCTATCAACTTCTCTTTAACCATATCAATGGCTATTTTAAGAGCTGAAGCCGCTGTTCTTTTACCAACTCTCGTCTGTAACATATAGAGTTTTCCTTCCTGCACAGTGAACTCTATATCGAGCATATCCTTATAGTGTTTCTCTAGTTTTTTGTATATTTTGTCTAATTCATTATAGGCCTTCGGAAGCCTTTTCTTTAGCTCATCTATATGAAGTGGTGTCCTTATTCCTGCAACTACATCTTCTCCCTGCGCGTTTATAAGATATTCTGCAAAGAATCGTTTCTCTCCTGTGGATGGATCTCTTGTAAAGCCAACCCCTGTACCTGAATTTTCTCCCATATTACCGAATACCATTGCCTGAACATTACAGGCGGTACCAAGGTCATCGTGGATATCATGAAGTTTTCTGTATTTTACTGCCCTATCTCCAAACCATGATCCAAAGACCGCATCTATTGCCTTTTTAAGCTGTTCCAGAGGGTTTAATGGGAAGTCTTCCCCTGTGACTTTTTTATAAATAATTTTGAAATCCTCGACAAGGTTTTTAAGGTCATCCGTCGTAAGGTCTGTGTCCAGATGAACCCCTTTCTTTTTCTTCACCTCCCCAAGGGCATTTTCGAATCTCTGTCTATCAACATCCATAACAATGGTGCCAAACATAGCAATAAACCTTCTGTATGCATCATAGACAAATCGTTCATTTCCTGTCTTTTTTATAAGTGCTTTTAATGTTGTCTCATTAAGTCCGAGATTAAGGACAGTGTCCATCATACCCGGCATAGAAAATTTTGCCCCTGAGCGAACCGATACCAAAAGTGGGTTTACAGGATCTCCGAATCCCATTCCCATGTCCTTTTCTACCTTCCTAAGGTTTCCGATCACTTGTTCCCACATACCTGGTGGATGTTCCTTCTTATTTCTGAAGTATTCTCTGCATGCCTCAGTAGTAATTGTAAATCCAGCTGGGACAGGGATCTTCAGATTGGTCATTTCTGCAAGGCCAGCCCCCTTCCCTCCAAGGAGATCTTTCATATTTCCTCTCCCATCTGCCTTCCCATTTCCGAAATAATAGACATATTTTTTCCGTGCCATCAATTATTTCCTCCTTTTATATCCTTAATTTCTTATCAGCGGTGGCTATTATCTCATAAATCTTTTTTGCTTTCAAGTCATTTTTAAATGAGGGAGCAGAAATAACACTACCATAGATTATATCAAGAATACTTTCAAAAAAGAGTAGTTTGTTGTATATTTAAGAAGTTATTTGAGGAAAATATCTTGAGTGACAGGATTCCTTTTAAATCAGGCTTTATCTCAATCATCGGTCGCCCTAATGTTGGTAAATCTACCCTTCTTAATGCTATCATCGGCGAAAAGGTGGCGATCATATCAAGCAAGCCGCAGACCACAAGGAACAGGATACTTGGGGTCAAGAACCTTATCGATGCACAGCTTATTTTCCTTGATACCCCTGGTATCCACAAACCTATACATAAACTCGGAAAGACTATGGTAAAAACAGCCTTTGAAACCTGTAAGGACGTGGATCTGATTTTATTGATAGTTAAGCCGGAAGAACCCGATCAGGAAGATAGCCATATCATAGAAACACTCAGACCTGTAAATAAACCTGTATTTCTCCTGATAAACAAGATAGATACTATAGTTAAACAGAATATCCTTCCTCTGATAGATCGATATCGGGGAATATTTAATTTCCCAGAGATCGTCCCCATATCAGCCCTCAAGCTCTATAATCTGGATCGTCTGCTTGAAACAATTATCGACTACATACCAGAAGGTCCAAGATTTTATCCTGAAGATATTGTTACTGATCAATTGGAGAGATTCATGGTGGAAGAAATTATCAGGGAAAAGATTATGGAGCATACGAAGCAGGAGATTCCTTATTCCGTAGCTGTAACAGTTGAAGAATTCAGAGAAGAAGAGAAAATAATATTTATAAGGGCCTTAATCTATGTGGAAAGAGACTCTCAGAAAGGAATCCTAATAGGGAAAGGTGGTAGAATGCTCAGGGAGATAGGGACGATGGCAAGAAAGGATACCGAGGGATTATTGGGGGCAAGGGTTTTTCTGGAACTCTGGGTAAGGGTAAAGAAAGACTGGCGTCAGGATGAAAGGGTTTTAAAAGAGTTTGGATATAAAGGTTCATAAAAAAATTCTACTTTCTTAAATTTTGTGGTATAATGATTTCTCTAATGGGTTAAAAGGAGAAGTAATATGTTATTTCAGATGAAGGTAGAAGGACTATTATTTGATCCCAGAAGCAGTATGTACATCCTCTTACTAAAAGAGGTTCAGGGGAGTGAGACCCTGCCTATATGGATCGGGAAACCTGAGGCAGATGCTATCGCCTTATCTCTCGGTAAGGTAGTTACCCAGAGACCTATGACGCATGATCTTATCAGAAATATAATTGACGGACTCAGTGTCAAGGTAATGAGGATTGTTATAACAGAGATAATTGATAATACCTATTATGCACTTGTCTATGTCGAACAGAACGGTTCAGAGGTTGCTATAGATTCAAGACCGAGCGATGCAATAGCCCTTGCCCTGAGGTTGAGTGTACCTATCTATGTAGATGAAAGGGTTATCGAACATAAAAACACAGATGGCCTAGAAGAATGGCTCAAGAATCTAAAGCCAGAAGATTTTGGTAAAGTTATGTAATAATGCTCTTCAGGACACAGGGGATTGTAATAAAAACTTTTGAGTATGGAGAGGCTGATCTCATCATTACTTTCTTTACCATTGATAAGGGTAAGATAAAAGGAATAGCGAAAGGTTGTAGAAAAACTAAGAGTCGATTTGGAAGCAGCCTCGAACCTTTCACCCACTCCAGGATATCCCTCTATGGAAAAGAGAACATATCACTGCCAAAGGTAACACAATCCGATATTCTCCATTCTCACAGAAGGCTTAGAGAAAACCTGTCAAGATTAGCCTATGGGTCACATATCTCAGAGATAGTATATGAGATCTGTCCTGAAGGCGAAGAGAACAAAGAGGTCTTCCATCTCTTCAGCTATATCCTTACCGCAATGGAAACTGCTATTGATCTGGAACTTCTCTCCATCACTTTTTACATCAGGTTCCTCGGGCTGATGGGTTATCAGCCGAAGTTGGATAACTGCGTAAGATGCAATAAAGAAGACAGAGGTTTAAATTTTTATCCAAACCATGGTGGGCTACTCTGTGAAGGATGCTCAAGTAATGAAGAAGGCTATTTATCTCTTATCCCTGAAACAAAAAAGACTTACTATAGAATCCTGACCTGCCCACTCCATAGGATTCCTGATTTGAAATTTTACACAGAAGCTGATCCAGGCTCAGATTTAAGAGTAAGGGATGAACTAAAAACCCTCCTCTCTCTCCATCTTTCACATATACTCGGGAAAAAACTTAAGAGTACGAATTCCCTCATCTGGGCAACCTGATTAAAGTTTTCTCCTTTAACCTTGACATCAATATAATCCTTTTGTTATCTTAACGCCGACTTATTAAAATCAATAGCTATTTAACGATAAACGGATACTTTCTATATCGTAGATCAAACTTATTATTGCCTAATTTTATTAATTGATTGTTGAGTCCCAGGGTAATTTAACACTCGGAGATCTCTGATTTGAATTTCCAGGAAATTATTTTCACCTTGCACCAGTTCTGGGCAGAAAAGGGATGTGTTATACTCCAGCCCTATGATATAGAGGTTGGAGCAGGCACATTCCATCCTGCTACATTTCTAAAGGTCTTGGGACCTGAGCCTTGGAGGGCTGCCTATGTTGAACCTTCAAGGAGGCCAACCGATGGTCGTTACGGAGAGAATCCAAACAGGCTTCAGCACTATTATCAGTATCAGGTTATCCTTAAACCGTCTCCTAAGGACTCTCAAGATATATACCTTGAGAGTCTTACCAGATTCGGTATAGATCCACTTAAACATGATATACGGTTTGTAGAAGACGATTGGGAATCTCCCACTTTAGGTGCCTGGGGATTGGGCTGGGAAGTTTGGCTCGATGGTATGGAGATAACGCAGTTCACCTATTTCCAGCAGGTAGGCGGTTTCGACCTCAAGCCAGTGTCTGTAGAGCTCACATACGGCCTCGAGAGAATCGCAATGTACATTCAGGGTATTGATAATCTCTTCGATATTGAATGGGCAGAGGGAATAAAATACAGGGATATCCATCACGAAACAGAGGTAGAATTTTCAAGGTATAATTTTGACGATGCCAATGTTGAAATGCATTCAAAACTATTTGAAATGTACGAAAAGGAATGCCTTAGACTTTCCAAAGAAGAACTCATCTTTCCTGCCTATGAATTTTGCCTCAAATGTTCCCATACCTTTAACATATTAGATGCAAGGGGTGCATTGAGTGTTGCTGAAAGGACTACCTATATCGCAAGGGTCAGGAATCTCGCAAGGGCTTGTGCCGCTGGTTATCTAAGACTGAGAGAATCTATGGGATTTCCCCTTCTTAAGAAATGATGAACAGAAATCAAAACTCCGAACTCCCCGACCTTGCCTCGCTCAGCGGGGCAGGCCTAACTCCGAGTTCAAAACCTTTATTATTAGAGATTGGTGCAGAAGAGATACCTTCGAAATTTATTCTCCAAGCATTGGAGAAAATGGATGAACTTATAAGCAGGCTGTTGGCAGAACATAGAATAGATTTTGGCAAGGTATCTACAATGGGGACACCGAGGAGGCTCGTCCTTATAGTAGAAAATCTTGCTGGTTTTCAACAGGATATCGTCAGAGAAGTGACAGGACCTGCGAGAAAGGTAGCCTACGATGAATCCGGACAACCTACAAAGGCAGCGCATGGATTCGCTAAAGCTCAGGGGATTTTAGTGGAAGATTTGAAGATTAAGGTTACCCAAAAAGGTGAATATATCTGTGCGGTCTTTGAAGAAAAGGGAGTAGAGGTAAAGACCCTCCTTCCAGAGATATTGACTAAGTTTATTACTTCTATTTCCTTCCAGAAGTATATGAGATGGATGGATAAGAATCTGAAATTTGCTCGACCCATCCACTGGTTCCTCGCCCTCTATGGTGATGATATTATACCCTTTGAGATAGACAGTATAAAAAGCGGAAATGTTACAAGGGGACACAGATTTATGAGTCCAGGTGCCTTCCAGGTTAAGGAAAATAAGAATTATTACACCCTCCTGGAGAGTAACTATGTGATTCTTGATCAGGAAAGAAGAAAAAAAATGATTAAAGAACAACTGAAGGAACTCTCCTATTCTACAGGGGGAGAAATCCTTCCTGACGATGAGTTACTCACAGAGGTAACATATTTAGTAGAATTCCCTGTTGCTGTTCTCGGAAGTTTTGACCATAAATATATTAGCCTCCCCAAGGAGGTCCTGATCAATACAATGAGGGAACACCAGAGGTATTTCTCTGTAACTGATGATCGAGGTGAACTTCTTCCATTCTTTGTAACTGTGAGCAACATCAAGGCCGAGGACATGAGTCTTGTTAGGCTCGGCAATGAGAGGGTGCTAAAGGCAAGACTTGAGGATGCTAAATTCTATTTTGATGAGGACTTAAAAAAGAAGTTACAGGATCGTGTTAAAGACCTTAAGGGGGTCATTTATCAGGACAAGCTCGGGACACTATATCAAAAGATAGAGAGGATTAAATCATTATCCTCTTATCTTGCTAAGAAGATGGATCCTTCTGTTGAAAAAAAAGTGGTAAGGGCCGCCTATCTTTGCAAGGCTGACTTACTAACAGGTATGGTTGGAGAGTTCCCAAAACTCCAGGGGGTTATGGGGAAAAGGTATGCCCTCCTTTCAGGGGAAGCCCCCGAAATAGCAGAGGCAATTTATGAACATTATCTTCCCAGATTTTCAGGAGACAAATTCCCAAAAACAAAGGCAGGTATAATCCTAAGTATTGCCGACAAGACAGATACAATCTCTGGATTCTTCTCTCTGGGTATAATCCCGACTGGTTCTGAAGACCCTTATGCCCTGAGGAGACAGGCCCAGGGGATAATAGGCATTCTTATTTCAAGTAGATACAGGATATCTCTGAGGGACCTTATTACAAAGGCGTCTGGACCTTTCTATCATCTCCTTTCTAAAAAGGAGATTAATCCTAACCTTAAGGAGGATCTCTCAGTATTCTTCAGACAGAGGTTTGAATATATCCTGACTTCAGAGGGATACAGGTATGATGTTGTAAATGCAGTCTTAACATCCGATTTTGATATTCCAGTAGATGTAAAGGACAGGGTTGCTGCCCTCACGTTGTTTATGAAAAACGATGAATTCCATCCTTTTAATGCCGCTCTAAAAAGGGTAATAAATATAATTCCTGAAGGATTCAAGGGTAGAATAAAGAAAAATCTTCTTAAGGAAGATGCAGAAAAAAAATTATACAAAGTTTACTCGGATATAAAAGACATTTTCGAGGCTCGACTTGGAGCAAAGGACTTCTCTGGTGCCATTTCTGAACTTATTCCTCTCAGAGAGGCCATAGATAACTTCTTCGAAAAAGTCATGGTTATGGATAAAAAAACTGGGGTTAGGAATAACCGTATCTCCCTTCTTAAGGGTATACAGGAACTCTCTTTCAGGATAGCCGATTTCTCTAAGATAATATAATAAAAAGGTTTACTCATTGTTCTATCATATTCGGTAAGTTATTTAAAAAGTCTTGACAAATAAATATTTCTATGATATAAATCCTTCAACCTTAATAAGCCCTTAAATACAATCCCTAATGAAAAAGAACAAATTCTTTACAATAATGGTTATTTCTGAGCATGCCTCAGATGTTAAAAGGTATACTTTTCCAATAATTCTCCTCAAATTCTTAAGATACTCTTCAATAGTAGTCCTTATCATATCCTCATTCTTGTTCTATAACTACATTGATATGAAAGCTAAAATATGGGAGCTTGATAGCCTCAGAGAGGAAACCAATAAACAGAAAACATTATTTCAATTCTTTGCAACAGGGCTGAAAGATGTTAAAAATCAGATGGAAAAAATCAGGGAAATGGACCTTAAATTGAAGAATCTTACCGGAACACATATCAGAAAGGGGCAAGGAGGGTCTCCTCAAGTAGAAAAAGGTCTGAAAGACTTAGAAATAACAAAGAAGAACGAAGATTTAAATCAGATCCATGAAGAACTCACTATTCTGAGTGAGGAAGCATTGGGACGTAAGACCAGCCTCCAAAGATTGCTTGAGTTCTTTGATGGCTACAGATATCGTAAATCCTCCAGTCCATCACTATGGCCCCTTAAAGGTAATATAACTTCAAGTTTTGGTTACAGAGAATCTCCTTTCACAGGAAAGACTGAATTTCATAGCGGTATGGATATATCCTGTAGCTCAGGAACCCCCATAGCAGCCCCTGCTGATGGAGTAATCTCTTATATAGGCTACAATGATGGTTTTGGCCGATTTCTTGAATTAACTCACGGTTATGGCATAACAACAATATATGGTCATTTTTCAAAAATAACAGTCACGATAGGACAAACGATCTCAAGGGGCGAGACTATTGGCAATTGCGGATCATCGGGGACTACAACTGGACCTCACCTCCACTACGAGGTTAGATTATACGGTGCACCTATAAATCCATTTAAGTTTATCCTATAGTTAACCTTATTGTCCATGACTCATTAGAGAACAAAATCCCCAAAATATTTATGAAGGAATTTCCTTATTAGTTGCAGACTGTAAGACAATAAACAATTACCCCAGTTTAACTGGGTAAGAAAAGGAGGGAAGAAGTAGTATGGGTATCGGAACGGTTAAGTGGTTTAATGAACAGAAGGGTTATGGATTTATCCAGCAGGAAAATGGACCCGATGTCTTTGTCCATTTCACGGCTATTCAGGGTGAAGGTTTTAAGACCCTAACAGAAGGCCAGCAGGTAGAGTTTGAAGTGGTAGTTGGAGACAAGGGGCCTCAAGCAGCTAACGTAATCAAGCTATAAATCTATATACATATTCTTGCAGCCCCCGGAGGAGTGAATCTTTTCCGGGCTTTGCTTAAGTAGTAGCAATCCATAGAACAGGTTGTGGGTTTTATCAAGTTTTCCCTTTTTCTTGTTTGAGGGGAAAAGGTAAAAGGGAGCCTCAGATTTGCTCAGCACTGATATATCAAGGCACTTCCACTTATACAATCTTCTTATTTCTAATGAATGGAAATCTTATCTCATAATCCTTTCTGATGCAATCAATATCAATCTGAGTATTTACTCGAGAGACGGAGAGATTATATCTTCGACCAGGAACTATATCCCTATATGCAGGACGCTTCAATCTTTTCCTACTTTCAAATCTATATGCGACATCCATTGTCATGCTATAAAAATGCGGTCAATCGAAAAGGGTAAACCAATAACCTATAAATGCTATGCAAAGATTACAGGTTTCTCGATACCTGTTGGATACATGGGTGAAAATGCAGTAATTATGGGGCAAGGGTTATTTTCTACTTACGAGGATTTCCTCGAGTTTACAAAACTTTTAAATCTTCTTAAAATTAACAATTTCTCTGTAACAGGCCCCCTTAAGTTCATTACTGCAGATCATATAAGAAATGCCTGTCGCCTTGTGAACAGCTTATTAAATAAACTATTACAGAACATTCAGGAAAACTTCATCCTCAAAAAGGATATTGAAAAGTTTTTTACTATCTCAAGATTTACCAGTGAAATAGTATCTGTTCTTACCAACGAGAACCCCTTTCAGATGGTATTAAACAAATCTATTGAGCTTCTTGATGCAGAGCAGGGCTCTTTGATGATACTCGACGAGGAGAAAGGTGTACTATATCCTGAGGCGATAAAGACAGTAAATGGAAGCATAACAGATAAATTTATAATTCGAAAGGGTGAAGGTATTGCTGGAAGGGTGATTGAACTCGGCGAATCCTTTCTTGTCAAGGATATTGAGAATGACCCCAGGATTATGCAGAAAAATAGGTTACATTATAAGACAAAATCATTTGTGAGTATACCTTTAAAAATTGCTGACCGTATTATTGGAGTATTGAATATATCAGACAAAATAACTGGTCAGGTTTTTAACGATGAGGATTTAAATCTTATCCAGTCCTTTGCAAACCAAGCCGCTGTTGTGATCGAAAGAAATATGTTTTGTAAACAGGCTGAAGAATTTAAAAAATTATCTATAACTGATCCTCTTACTGGACTATACAATAGGAGATACTTGCTGAGCAGGCTGGAAGAGGAGATATTGCGTGTTGAGAGGTATGGGCGGCCGCTGTGTATTTTAATGCTGGATATAGATGATTTTAAGAGTTATAATGATACATACGGTCACCCAGTTGGCGACAAGGCACTCAAGATTGTAGCCGAAGCGGTATTAAACTCAGTAAGGTCAATAGATATTGTATCACGATTTGGTGGTGATGAGTTTATGATAATCTTGCCTATAACAGATAAGACAGAAGCTATCAGCATAGCAGAGCGTTTGGGGAATGATATATCTAAAACCGAAATGCCTTCTTCTGGTCTGAGGATGATTACGGTCTGTATAGGAATAGTCTCTTATCCCCAAGATGGTAATACTATCGAACTGATTCTTAAAAATGTTGACATCGCACTTTACAATGCAAAAAATAAAGGTAGACATCGAATAGAGGTATACTCTTAAAAATGGCGCTCTCTACACTTCCAGAAAAGGATTTTTTCGGTAGAAAGGACGAACTGACAACACTTTACAGGATTACCCTCGAGGCAGAAAAGGGTATCACCCAGAGCATTTTCCTTTCAGGGCCTCGGGGCATCGGCAAGACAGAACTTCTTAAACAACTATACAACCACCTTTTTTGGGAACAGGAGAGGGTTATTCCTTTTTACTACTGTGTCAATAATGGTTTACTCTCAGTACCAGATTTCTCGATAGATTATTTATCCAGATTTATTTGCCAGAGACTGGCCTTTGAAAATAAGGATGCCTCTCTTTTAGGTTTGTTTGGATTATCCCTTGAACGATTATCATTAATTGCAGAATTAAAAAGATCCAGATGGGCCCTTGAACTTCTCGATAGGTATAGCCAAAGTACTCAAAGACCCACAGATTCTCTTCGTATTGTACTGGGCGCACCACATCAATCAGCCATATCTACAGGTAAGTCTATAGTTGTGATGATAGATGAGTTTCAAAGATTGAAAAATCTCCGCATACAGGGGACTGTCGATTCAACACTCATGACCCTCTTTGAAGAACCATTCTCTTCAAAGATGGCACCCCATATTATCACAGGCAATCAGTCAGAAATACAGGAGATGCTATTTTCTTACGGAACATTCACTGGCAATCTGCAAAGAATAGATATAGGATCCCTTAAGTTATTAGATGACTCCATTTTGATGTTTTCTTCTTTTCTCGATAAATTTGAAGTTGACATCAAAATAATCCATGATGATATCCTTGCCTATCTTAAAGGTAATCCCCTTTATATTAAATGTATGGCAATCGCATTGAGATCAATGAGACAAGTAGAAAATAATTTATGGAAGATTTATTTCAGAGAGGTCTCAAGCGGAAATCTATACCTTTACTGGTCAGAGATTCTAAAAAGTTTTTTCCCTGTGTTGGGAATAAGAAGGAAAGCCATCGAGATCATGAATAAAATAAATACCTCAGACGAATCATTTACGCAGGATAGGATTTCAAGGTTTCTTTCTTTAAGCGCTGAAGATTCAGAGACCACTTTAAAGTCCCTTTATCTCTCAGGCCTTGTAACTGGAGAGTTCGGTATTTTCAGGATACCTGAGGACAGGGTTTTAAGGGATTTTATCGATTGCCTCTACATGAGGGAAATTATCGAAAAACCATTCAGGGAAATTGAGGAGAAGTTTCTCGAAAGAGTGTTAACCTCTGAAGATAGAAGAATTTCCTTCGAAATGACCATCCCTATGGTAAAAGAAGCAGAACTTGTTGCTGTCAGTGCCCTTGAGCAGATAGGGAAAAATCTGCATTTAAATCCCGAGATTATCGGTCAACTTCAGGTGGCTGTGATTGAAGGATGTATAAATGCTATTGAACACAGCAGAGGAGAAGGAAAAAGGATATATCTTTCTTTTAATTTTGATGCAGAGAATCTTACGGTATCGATCGAAAGTCCCGGCAGGGAATTTGTATCACCTGAGGTTGGCGAACCATTCAGGGGGTTCAAAGAAGGTACTGGTCGGGGGTGGGGGGTAAGATTGATGAAGAGTTTTGCTGATTCCGTAAGATTTGAAAAAACAGAAAGAGGAACAAAGGTGGTTTTAGTTAAAAGTTTAAAATCTGAGGTATCCGCCCAGGGAGGAAAAGATCCAAGTGTTGACGAATAACTTCGCTGTGGTTTCAAAAGCCATTGACGATATTGCAATCCTTCAGCCAAAGGGATATATGAATGACCTCGGTGCCGAACGACTTGAGCATGAATGTGAGCAATTTTTAGATAAGGGTTTAAAAAAACTCATAATAAATTTCTCAGATATACAGCATATAAATAGCATGGGAGCCTCAGTCCTTATAGGAATAGTTCAAAGGATTTCAGAATCTAAGGGCCAGCTTTATTTTACTAATATTAAAAAAGTCCATTTCGATGTCTTCGAAATGTTAGGCATTATAAAATATGTAAAAATCTTCAAGGAAGAAAGGGAGGCCCTAAAGTTCCTGATAAAAGATGCAGAAAAATTGGGACTTGAAAAGACTGATCTTTAATATCTCCTCCCTTGTTCACCTCGGCCAGGAGGTTACATCCTCAAAAGGCTTTAACGAGAAGATAAAGGGCGCCCTTTATGTTGTTACAGGGATATTTTCTATACCCAGGGCTGCCCTGCTCATATATAATAGCCGTCTTCACAGCCTTGATCTCCTTACATCCAAAGGGCTAAAAGGTATAGACGGAACTATCCTTCGGATAGAACATAGACATATAAAGGTTCTTAAGAAAAATGAGATTTATAGTATAAAAGAACTTCAGAACAATCCATTTTACAAACAAAACGAAACGGCATTCAAAACACTCCAGACAAGAACTTTTATTCCTCTCTTTGTCAAAGAAGAATTTCTTGGCGCCCTTTCACTCGGTAGAAGACTATCAAGGACTTCCTATCTCCAGAGCGAAGCTGACACGCTTAGGGCCATCGCAAATCAAATATCGACTACCTTGCATAATTCAAACTTGTTCAAAAGACTCGCACGCAAAGCTACGGAAAATAAGAAACTTTATGAAAATATGAGACATATCTACCACAACACTGTTCAGGCCTTTGCTGCAGCAATAGATGCTAAGGATGTATATACAAAAAATCATTCTAATAGGGTAGCAAAGATATCGGTGGCTATTGCAAGGGAGCTTAGTTGGAAAGATAAGGATGTGGAAGGTATATATATTGCGGGCCTTCTACATGACATCGGAAAGATAGTACTTGACAGGGTTGTGATAAGAAGCAAAAATCTTACAAATGCCGAAATGGATGAAATAAGAAAACACCCCAAAATTTCCTATGACATAATTTCCAAAATAAAGTTTCCCTGGAAGGACATTTCAGATTTTGTAAGACATCACCACGAGAGGATTGATGGTAAAGGCTATCCCGATTCACTAAGAGATAAAGAATTGAGTGATGGGGCAAAGATTATTGCCCTTGCAGATGCATTTGATGCAATGACAACTGAACGGCCATATCAGAAGAAACGCACTTTAAATGAGGCACTAATTGAGATAAAAGAGTGTCTTGGCACACAGTTTGACGGTAATATTTCAAAGGCCTTCTTTAAGACAATACAAAAAGAAATTAAAGGGGAACTTAAAGATCCACAAGTTCTACCATATCTTGATAAGGACTTTGACCCATCTATCATAATTATGCTTCTTGAAGGTATTATTGCTGAACTTTCAGCATGATTGAAACTCACCGGTAATGTAAAATTTCTGCTATAAATAGCTCCATTATAATAAGTTGCCGAGTCTTGCGCCGAGACAATCAACCACAAACTGATTTTAAACCCCTTGAATTATCGATAAATTTAGTATATTATCTTAAACAAAGTAATGATAGGCACGATTATTAAAAAGGTAATAGGCACAAAAAACGAGCGGGAGCTTAAGAGGATCCAGCCCCTAATCGAGAAAATAAGCTCCTTGGAGCCTCAGATTGTATCAATGTCTATAGCAGAACCAAGTAAAAAGACTGATGAGTTTAGGAGAAGGCTTGAAAAAGGAGACACCTTAGATGATATCCTTCCTGAGGCATTTGCTGTGGTCCGAGAGGTTTCTAAAAAGACAACAGGTATGAGACATTTCGATGCCCAGCTAATAGGTGGCGTTGTCCTTCATGAGGGTAGGATTGCTGAAATGAAGACCGGTGAGGGAAAGACGCTCGTCGCAACTCTACCTCTTTATCTTAATGCACTTGAAGGAAAGGGCGCCCACCTTATAACAGTTAATGACTACCTTGCAAAAAGGGATACCCAGTGGATGGGCCCTATATACCACTCCCTTGGACTCACATTGGGAGTAATTCAGCATGAGGAATCATTCCTTTACGACCCTTCTTATGAATCCCCTGAAAAGAGATTTCAATACCTCAGACCCTGTACAAGACAGAATGCATATCTGGCAGACATAACCTATGGGACAAATAACGAATTTGGTTTTGACTATCTAAGAGACAACATGAAGTTTGATCTCAGAGACTATGTCCAGAGGGACCTTAACTATGCTATTGTTGATGAGGTTGACAGTATCCTGATAGATGAGGCAAGGACGCCCTTAATTATATCAGGACCTACCGAGGAATCTACAGATAAATATTATAAGATCGATAAGATTATTCCAAGACTAAAGAAGGATTTGGATTACACCATTGAGGAGAAGACAAGAACAGTCGCCCTTACAGATGAAGGAAATTCTAAAGTTGAAGCCCTTCTTGGTGTTAAAAATCTTTATGACCCATCAAATATAGAGATTGTCCACCATGTAAATCAGGCACTGAAGGCTCATACCCTCTTTAAAAGGGATGTGGATTATGTTGTCAAGGACGGGGAGGTTATCATAGTTGACGAATTTACAGGCAGACTTATGCCAGGAAGGAGGTGGTCTGACGGACTTCATCAGGCAGTTGAGGCAAAGGAGGGCGTTAAGATCGCTAATGAAAATCAAACCTTAGCCACAATAACCTTCCAGAACTACTTCCGTCTCTACAATAAATTAGCCGGCATGACAGGTACAGCAGACACAGAGGCAGAGGAATTCGCGAAGATCTATAATTTAGATGTTATGGTAATTCCTACCCATATGCCAATGGTAAGATCAGATCATCCCGACATAATATATAAAACTGAGAGGGAAAAATTTGATGCAGTTATCAATGAAATCATTGAATGTCATAAGAAAGGACAACCTGTTCTCGTGGGTACCATCTCTATAGAAAAATCAGAACAACTGAGCATACTGCTTAAAAAACGTGGAATCCCTCATTCGGTCCTTAATGCAAAGTATCATGAAAAGGAAGCGGAGATAATTGTCCAAGCCGGAAGATCAGGTACCGTTACGATAGCTACAAATATGGCTGGCCGCGGGACTGATATTATCCTTGGAGGTAATCCTAAAGGTTCAGCCAAAGATTTCCTTCAGGATAAAAAGAACTATACTGAAGATGGCTGGAAACAGGCGATTGAAAAGGCTGACGCCATCTGCCAGGAAGATAGAGGAAGGGTACTCACAGCGGGTGGTCTCCATATTCTCGGAACAGAAAGACATGAGGCAAGAAGGATAGATAACCAGTTGAGAGGACGTTCAGGTAGGCAGGGTGACCCAGGTTCATCGAGATTCTATCTATCCCTTGGGGATGATCTCCTGAGGATATTTGGTTCAGAGAGGATTGCCTCTATTATGGACAGACTTGGGATGGAAGAAGGAACACCCATAGAAAACAGGATGGTTACTAAGGCTATAGAGAATGCTCAAAAAAAGGTGGAAGCTCACAACTTTGATATTAGAAAACACCTCCTCGAATACGATGATGTTATGAATAAACAGAGGATGGAGATTTATTCTTACAGAAAAGAGGTCCTTGCAGGAGAGAACCTGAAGGAAAAGGTCTTTGAGATGATAGAGGATCTGCTCGATGAGATTATTTCTATTTATTGTCCGGAGGAAGGCTACAGTGAAGAGTGGGATCTGCAGGGACTCAGAGATGCCCTATCAAGACAATTTTCCCTTGGTTTTGACCCTTCCAGAGTCTCTGAAGGAATGGATCGGGTATCCTTCAAAGAGGATATCCTAAAAAATATCCAGACAAATTATGCAAAAAGAGAAACGGAGCTTGGAGATCCCTTGATGCGGCATCTAGAAAAGATCGTAATGCTTCAGGCAATAGATACCCAATGGAAGGATCATCTTCTCGCCATGGATCACCTTAAGGAGGGTATAGGACTAAGAGGTTATGGCCAGAAGGATCCACTCGTTGAATACAAAAAGGAAGGCTTTGATATCTTTGTTGATATGGGAGAAAGAATAAAGGCTGAGGTGGTAGACCGTCTATTCAAGATCCAGATAGCCAAAGAAGAATCACTTCCTGACAGATTTACCTTGAGGGAGATACCTAAGATCCAGATTAATCGTGGCGATGGAGAAGGAGCCAGTAAGCCGGTTACCAAGGGAAAGAAAGTTGGCAGAAATGAACCCTGCCCCTGTGGTAGTGGTAAGAAATACAAAAAATGTCACGGTCGATAAGTCATAAAAGCAGATCGAATCCATGTCCGTAATTCTTGTTCTTGATAGAAAGGAATTCTTAGCTTCTTATAATTTTTTAGAGACAAGAGGTTACACTCTAATTAAACATTTCTCTATTAATGAGGTCCTCCCAAAGCTAAAGGAAGTAGATATCCTTCTAATAAACAAGGACATAGGAGACAGAAGTACATCTAAAATCCGCCAGAGATTCCTCAAACGTATTAAAAAGATTCCTAAGGTTATTTTAAACGATGATAGATCATTTAAAGGGTTAAAACTGTGGCTCCAGGGAACAAGTCATTATCTCCATAAACCCTTTTCGGAAATGGAACTCATTTATGCTATCAAGAGGGTTCATGAAGAGGCTATGCTTAAAAAAGAAAGCGCAGTCTTAAATCAGAAAATCCAAGAAAGTATTAAGGAGCTTGCATTTTTTGACAACATAGGAAAAACCCTCACCTCTTCCTTGGAACTAAAGGATATCCTGAATATTATAATGGAGAAAATGAAGAAAATAATCGATGCACAAATGTGGTCTATCCTCCTGGTAGATGAAGAAACACAGGAACTCGTATTTGAAAAAGCAAAAGGTAGCAAAGGTAAAAAGGTAGAACAATTCCGTCTCAAGATAGGAGAAGGAATAGCTGGATGGGTAGCGAAAAAAAAGGTACCCCTTATAATTCCTGATGTCTCTAAAGATCCAAGGTTTTTAAGAGAAATAGATCGTGCCCTCGAAATTAAAACTAAGTCTATACTTTGTGTCCCTATAATAAGCAAAGGGAAAGTCCTTGGGGTTCTTCGAGTTGTAAACAAAATCGGAAATGAAACATTTAGCAAGGAAGATGTTAGCCTCATCATGAAACTGATAGGTCATGCCGCCGTAGCCATTGAAAAGGCAACTCTCGACCAGAAAATGGCCGATTTAGTCACTACTGATGACTTAACTAAACTCTTCAATTTAACATATTTAAATAGATCGATCGAAATGGAGATCGAGAGGTGCAACAGGTATGGGACAACTGTATCTGTAATATTTATGGATCTCGATTACTTTAAAAAAGTAAATGATAACTATGGCCACCTTATGGGGAGCAAGGTCTTAATAGAGCTTGCAGAGTTACTTATCAGAAATTTAAGGGCTACTGATATGGTAGCCCGTTATGGAGGAGACGAGTTTGTAATTGTTCTCCCCCAAACAAGTTCTGGTGCTGCTTTCAATTTTGCTGAAAGGGTTAGGAAATCTATTGAACAGTCTACCTTCCTTAAAAAGGAAGGACTCTTTTTGAAGCTTACAGCAAGCTTTGGTGTATCCTCTTATCCAGAGTATGCAAAAACAAAGGAAGAGATGATACGCATGGCAGATGAGGCTATGTACAGGGTAAAGAATGATACAAGAAATAATGTCTCCATGGCTATAACATTAAACTAAATAGATACCCACGCCTTTACAGGCGTGGTTCTTAGCGGAATACAAGCAGAGCTTGTCCTGCTTTGCAGGAATTTGCTCTCATCCCTACCGTTACAGGCGGTGAGTTCCCGCCGGATTAAGATATGAAATACGGTGAAAAGTTCATAGCTCTGTCAAAATTAGAGACGTGGGAAAACCCATATCCAAGAAGGGATTACAGAATTGAGATCGCCTTCCCTGAGTTTACGTGCCTCTGCCCGAGATCTGGCTATCCAGATTTTGCTACCATAAGGATTAATTACATACCGAAGAAATATATAGTTGAACTTAAATCCCTAAAACTCTACCTGAACAGCTACAGGGGTGAGTATATATCCCATGAAGCTGTTACTAACAGGATTTACGATGCGGTTGTTAAGACAATCAAACCTAAATATCTGGAGGTAATTGGAGATTTCAATCCGAGGGGTAATATGAAGACAGTGGTAATGGTAACATCCGACAATTCAAAATAGGTCAGGTCTCTCGGCTGACAATAATTACTATTGATGCCTGTAATTTAATGTCCTATGTCCTATTATCCTTGTCATTCCGGATTTGATCCGGAATCCAGGTCTTTCTAAATTTCTGGATTCCCGCTTAAGGACAGCGGGAATGACATCTTAGTTGTAACCCTGTGGCAAGACAGGGAATTATTAAGTTAAAAGTTAGTATTTTAATCCTATCTTTTCCAGGCCTGCCTGCATGTCTTTTTTTATTAATTCGATAACTCCGGGATAATTTATCGGAACCCCTTCGAGCTCCGGTCTGATCTCACCGGTATCAATTGAATATAGGTTTTCATCCATCCTGTGCTCATAAAAGAAATCTATATCAGGATTACCAGAGATTAAAACTATTAGGGTATCTGCAATATTCCCAAAAGGTTTTCTATCGATATGGCTGTGTTTGAAACAGACATAAATAGTAGTTCCAATCCCTTCTTCCGATTTAATTGATATATTTCCATCAGCCTCCTTTGCTGACTGGGCAAGGAGTGATAGCCCAAGACCCACATTCCGTGTTTTCCGTGTTGTATAGAAAGGGTCTGTAACCTTTTCGAGGGTATCCTTCCTTATACCCTTACCATTATCCTTTATCTCTATAGAAAATATATCTTTTCCTAAATCTTCAAGGATCCTTAGCTCAACCCTATTTGCACCAGCAGTAATAGAGTTTTCTACGATATCGAGTATATGGAGTGATAGATCTTCCATATTTGCCTGCGGTCAACTCCGCAGAAACCTCTATATTTATAAAATAACCATCCTTCCTTCTTCACCCTTCAAGGCAAGACAGAGTTCATCGAATGTAGAATGGTTCATAAAGAAATCAGTTGAAGACCTTCCGATGTCGTTTAAGTTATGGGCATCAGATGCCTTTATCCATGGGATATGGCTGTATTCACCGAACCTTATCTTTGCCTCTTCTACCGTTATGCGGTGGGATATTTCAAGGGCATCAAATTTTATATCAGGAGGTATAAATCCGAGTTGACCGATAATACCGAACCCTCCTCTGTCGATATGCGCTGCGATTGCGAGGCCGCAAAGAGAATGTATAATCTCTACAATTTTATTAACAGAAAGCCTCGTCGAACCTATTAATAGCCTTTTATTAAAATCCAGAACTTCATCTCTCTCATTCACAACAACCTGCATACCAAATGCCTTTTCATCATTTTCTCCTGGCTGAAGATTTTCATAGACAATATCCTGAATCTTTATGGCATCTTTCATATCACGAAAAAGTCCTATTATATGGACTTCTTCTGAGGATGTCACCTCGATTCCAGAGATAACATTTATCCCCTTTTCTTCAGCCAGTCCTTTGGTAACCTCAACATTCTCAATGGAATTATGATCACATATAGCGATTATATTTATCCCGAGAGAGGCAGCCTTTTCTACGATACGGCAAGGGGTCATCATTAAATCAGCGCAGGGTGAAAGGCAGGTATGTATATGGAGATCTACTCTGAACTCTACCCTACAGGTCATAGACTAGCATCTCAGGCCAAGAGTATAAAGTCTTCCGACAACTTCAAAAGCAGGAAGGGTAGTAATCATAATAGGCATGCCTTCATCATCAGCCTTTTTGAGTGTATCTTCATCAGGAACTTTACCATTAGCAAGTATGATACCTGATAGTTCCTTAAGTGCAGCAACAGCAACAATGTTTATATGCGTCTGAATGGTCACCCACACATTACCCTCCTTAGTGTTTGCTATAACATCAGAAAGGAGGTCACTCGCGTATCCACCCGTTACCTCTTTTGTTAAATCATGGGTTTTTGTCTTTACCTCGAGGGCTAAACCTTCGATAATTTTCTGGAGTTTCATATATTATTCCTTTTTAAGGTTTATAACAAACTCAAGTGTTGTCCCCTCACCCGGGGAAGAGGTAATCTTCATCTCATCGGTATTTTTCTTGATATTTGGTAGACCCATGCCTGAACCAAATCCCATTTCCCTTATATAATCAGGTGCTGTTGAGTATCCTTCAGTCATGGCAAGTTCGATGTCCTCAATACCAGGCCCCATATCCTCAACCACAACTTTTAAAATCTCAGGTGTAACAGAATAATGCATCATGCCCGCAGGTGTATATATTATTACATTCATCTCTGCCTCAAATGCCGCTATGGCTGCCCTCCTTATGATACTTTGATTAATACCTATCTCTCCAAGTATCGTCTTAAGCTCGCTTGAGGCAGTACCTGCATTTGTAAAATCCTTTCCTTTCAGGAAAAAGACACCTTCTACATTTTTCTCAAATTTATCATACATCATAACAACTTCAACTTCGCAGTCCTTTTCCATATAATCTCCCGCAGACCTCAAACATGGGAAGCCTTGTAGCAAGGAGGAGAATCCCCTTCTCCTCTGAAAGGGCAACTGCGTCTATGTCAGGCCGTTTCCCCTGTACGAAGATAATTACCCTTATGTCAGCAAATTCAGCGGTGCGTATAACCTGGGCATTTGTTAATGCTGTTATCAGCAGTAATTCGGAATTGCAGAAGGCAAGTACATCACTCATAAGGTCTGCGCTGTAGGCACCTTTAATATCAAAATCTGTATATGGCATGCCTGTGAGTGTCTCAGCCTGAAGGGTTTCCTTGATCTCATTTATCATCATCTCATCCTCTTACTATTTCAACCTTTACTGCATCCATTTGACCCTCTCGTTCAATGTATGATTGCGTCAGTGTATTGATTCGCCCATGGGGGAAATGTGATGGGACATAAACCAAACCTGCTGGAATTTCATCAGAGACCTTCGCTTTTAGATATACTGTACCGCGTCTTGAGGTCACCCTTACATGACTATTATCTGTAACACCAAGCCTTCGTGCATCTTCCTCATTTATTTCAATTATCGCCTCAGAGACAACAAGATCAAGTGCCTTAGATCTTGTGGACATACTGCCAGAATGGAGTAATACATCCCTCACAACCATGTTCAGCGGATACTCTGAGTCGGGTTTTTCACCGGAAACATAATGGACGGGGTTAAAAGATTCCTGATTGTTGATTGCTGATTGCTGATTTAAGAGTAATAAGTTCATCTCCTTTGAAATATCCTCGAGATTTTTTATCCCAATATCTTTATCCATCGCTAATGCAAGGTTCCTAATAATCTGCCAATCAGGAAGCGACTGACCTGTCGCATCAATGACCTTGTATACTCTTTGTACGATTCCCTCCGCATTTGTGAATGTTCCATTCTTCTCCGCCCAGCTCGCGGCAGGAAGAACAGCATGGGCAAGCTTCGCAGTCTCTGTTAGCGCAATGTCCTGAACAATTAGGAAATCGAGATTTTTTAATTTCTCAATTACCCTCTCGTTATCAGGGAAATTAACTACAGGGTCTTCGCCCATTATATATAAAGCTTTTAAAGAGTCCTCTCCATAAAGCATCTCTTTGATGCCTTTACCAGCATCTTTAACAGAACTTACACCCATCTGGTAGAGACCGTATGTATTAGAATATTCTGCCGGGATCTGAAGGGTCTCAGGACTCTCACCGATTAAATTTATAAGATTTATAGCGGCCAAGACCGTATCAAGTCCCTTATTATTTTCTGCCACACTTACCGAAAGCGAAATCATCATGCTCCTTGCATTAGCTAAGGTCTCTGACAACTTAACAAGTTCTTCCTGTGTTATCCCTGTAATATCAGAGACCTTATCCGATGTGTAATCCTTCAAAACCTCCCTGAATGATGAAAACCCCTGGATCCTTGATACCCTTTTTTTATCAAAAAGACCTCTGTCTATTAAAATCTTCATGATTCCATTCAAAAGCGCAACTGCAGTACCCTGTCTTACCCTTAACCATTTTGAGCTATGTCTTGTAAGTTTTGTTTCCCTTCCATCAGCAACGATTAAGATAGCACCCTTCCTTTTAGCATCAAGGACATTTAGACCAAAGATAGGGTGGGTTATGCTTAAATCTGATTCTATTATAAAGATTACTTCCTTATTGATAGGAGATTTAAGGTTTATGTGGTGTTTCCTCTGACCAAAACCCATCTCCCAGGCCTTCTCTACTATGCCATACCCAAAAGCGGCAGAGGAATCAATGTTCTCAGAACCAATAACCTTCCTCAAAAATTTCTGGAATATGTAGTTATCTTCGTTTGTACATCTGTGCGATCCAATAGCACCTATGACTGATGATCCATGGGCTGCAATGATGTATCTAAGGTTATCGCCCACATATTTTAGAGCCTCTTCCCATGATACAGGCATAAGCCTTCCACTTTTCTTTATCATAGGGGTTGTTAAACGGTTCTCACTATAGATATAATCGAAACCGAACCTACCCCTCCCGCAGAGATTCCCCTCACTCCTGCCATTATCTTCTTTCCCCCTTGACCTCAATATCTTCCCTTCCCTTATCCCGAGGGTTAATGTGCAACCACATCCGCAGAACGTGCATATTGTATCCTTTTCTTCAAGGAACCACGATCTCGCCTGGAATTTATAGGGTTTGCTTAGGAGTGCGCCAGTAGGGCATATATCTATACACTGACCGCAGTAGTCACACTCGAGTATCTCACCGAAGGCAGGTTGGACTACTGTCGAAAATCCCCTCCCGATTAAACCTAAGGCACCTCTTCCCTGATGTTCATCACAGATTCTCACACATTTACCACAGAGGATGCAACGGTTTGCAGTCATCTCAATCAAAGGTCCTCTCACATCAGGGGGAGCCTCTTTTCTGTGTCTTATAAAACGTCCTTCAGGTTTACCGAATTTATAGGCGAAATCCTGGAGTCCACATTCGCCTGCCTTATCACATACAGGGCAGTCAAGGGGGTGATGTACAAGCAGAAACTCAAGGTTGGTCTGGCGGATCTTCTTCAATTTAGGCGTATCCGTCTTAACTACCATACCGTTTTCAGCAGGAGTTGAACATGACGCATAAAGTTTCGGCTGCCCCTCTACTTCAACCACGCAGAGTCTACATCCACCATATGGTCTTAGTCTCCTGTCATAACAGAGATTCGGTATCTCTATATCATTTCTGAGTGCAGCCTCGAGTATGGTTGTCCCATCTTCTACTTCTATCCTTTTGTCATTTATTGTAATCTGTACCATTTATTAATCTACCTCTCTGCGGATACCGATTCTACTATACTGGTTTCACGGGCTTTTGCAGACCTACATTCCACCAGCTATTGCACCACTCAGCACTTCGTTCGGTGTAGCATAAT
>CAKKSD010000059.1 GCA_919902995.1 Thermodesulfovibrionia bacterium | reverse complement strand
GTATCTCTGAGATCTTTGTCACCTTCATGAATACATTTAGATATTTCTTATTCCTTTCATCAAATTTCTTCCCCTCAAAGTCCTCCATGCCAAAGGCCTTCACCATCTTAATTCCGGTAAATGTCTCTGATAAGGTCGTTGTGAGGTCTGCCATCTTGTCCTGGACGGTGCGGCTTATTCCCCTGAGTATTTCGCCAATCTTGATAACGATGAATCCCGTAACTGGAATAGCGAACATAGCAAGGATGGCAAGGTCCCATTTTCTATAAAAGGCAACACCCATAAGTGCTACAAAGGTAAAACCTTCTACGAAGAAGTTCTTAATACTGCTTGCAAGGACTTCCTGGAGTACACCTACATCGTTTGTCATCCTCGATATAAGGTTCCCTGAAGGGTTTTTAGTAAAGAAACCAAGTGGTAAAAGGACCAGATGATTGTAGAGGTTCTCTCTGAGGTCAGCCACAACCTTCGCTCCTACATACCTCATCATATAAGTATAAATATAACCGAAAAGGTTTTTAAAAAACGAAATGGCTACTATTGCGATGGTAATCATCTTTAACGTCTCCCAATCCTTTTTTATGAAGATATCATCAATGACAGGTTTAGCCAGCCACGCCTGTGCAGCTGAAAGGGAAGAGACAAAGAGGCCAAGTAATATAGCTATTGAAATAATGCCAAAGTACGGTTTGACAGATCTGAAGAGACGTCTATAATGTTCCATCCCTTAAGAGTGATACCACAAAAAGCGGTAAAGGTCAATTCTATTTTTTCTCTATAAACTTCATAATCTCCTCAGCTGCTCTGTCTGACGCACCGGGGCTACCGAGTTTGTCTTTAATCTCTAAAAGGTCCCTCTTCATCATACCACTATAGGTAGAATTCTCTAACATCTTCTTAAGAATACCTGCAATTTTCTTTGGATTTACATCAGACTGAATAAGTTCAGGGACAATCTCCCTCCCTGCAAGGATATTCACAATCCCGATATTTTTAACCTTCACAAGGATCTTACCAAGAAGATATGTTACAGGTAAGACCTTATATATGATCACCATCGGAACCCCTTTGATTGCTGCCTGCAGTGTTGCAGTCCCTGAAGTTATAATGGCTGCATCTGAAAGGCTGAGAACATCATTTACCTCTCCCCTTATAAGGATGACATCCATACCCTTTACTATATCCTCGACTCTGGAGAAATCTACTGAAGGAGCTACAGGGATAATCGTCTGTACATTCTTTGATCTAAGAAGATTTAAAGTCTTTATCATTATCGGGAGAAGCACCTCTATTTCCCTTTTTCTGCTCCCTGGAAGAATTGCTAAGACAGGTCTTTCAGGGTTGAGCTTATACTTCTTCATACCATCTTCCTTACTTAATTCAATAAAGTCCTCATCAAGAAGGGGATGGCCAACAAATTCCGTATCCAGTCCTGCCCTTCTATAGATGTTCACCTCAAAGGGATAGGCAACCAACATTTTATCTACCAATTTCGCAATCTTTTTTACCCTTCTAGCCCTCCATGCCCATACCTGCGGGCTGATGTAATATATTACAGGGATTCTTGCTGCCTTTGCCTTTTTTGCTAACCTCAAATTAAAATCAGGGAAATCGATAAGGACAAGCACATCAGGTCTCTCTTCTCTAAGTCTTACAGTAAGTAACTTCATTGCATTTTGAATTTTTCTGAGATGGGAGAAGACCTCTACTATTCCGACCACTGATATCTCTTTCATATCTGTCAGGATCTCGACACCAGAGAAATTCATCAACTCACCTCCCATCCCAAAGACCTTAAGTTCGGGTATTTTTTTCTTTAGTGCCCTGACGAGACCTGCCCCATAAAGATCACCAGATGCCTCTCCTGCAACTATCATCAGTTTCTCCATTGGGGACTATTATCACATAAATCTTATATGATCATCAAGGTTATAAAATATGATATTTATGATTGTCTTTTCCCTTTTTTCTGATAAAATGTTGATGGAATTATTTCTTATACAACGATGACCAACTTAGAAAACAGGATAAGGATAGCAAAGGGTGAAGAAGAAGCTGACCTTCTTCTTAAAAGGGCAAAGATAGTAAATGTTCTCTCCGGTGATATCCACGAAGATGATGTCGCAATAGCCCATGGAAGGATAGTGGGGTTTGGAAATTATAAGGCAAAAGAGATTATCGATCTCCATGGACTGTATATTTCTCCGGGTTTCATAGATGGCCACATCCATCTTGAATCAACTATGGTAACACCTAGGGAGTTCGCGAAAACCGTTGTACCCCTCGGCACCACCGCTGTTGCGACCGATCCCCACGAGATAGCGAATGTTCTCGGTCTTGACGGACTCCGCTATATGCTTAAGGCAAGCAGTGCACTTCCGATAGACATCTATATAATGCTACCTTCCTGCGTCCCTGCAACAGATATGGAGACCTCAGGGGCGCATCTCGGTGCCCATGAGTTATCCCTGTTCCTTGGAGAGGACAGTGTCCTCGGTCTTGGAGAGATGATGAATTTCCCTGGCGTTATCGAGTTGGACCCTGAGGTAATGAGGAAAATAAAGATGGCAAGGAAAAAGATTATCGATGGTCACTCACCACTCCTCACAGGAAAAGACCTTAATGCGTATATCTCTGCTGGGATAAAGTCAGACCATGAATGTACAAGACTGGAAGAGGCAAGGGAGAAATTAAGAAAGGGTATGTGGATCATGATAAGGGAGGGAACAACCGAAAAAAACATGGAGGATATCCTTCCACTTGTGAATCCTGCAAATTCAAGAAGATGTTTCTTCGTCTCAGATGACAGACATCCCTTAGACCTTCTTAATAATGGCCATTTAAATTATTCCATTAAAAAGGCTGTCCGCCTCGGACTTGACCCAATCCTTGCTATCCAGATGGTAACTGTAAATCCGTCAGAGTATTTGCACCTCGAAGATCAGGGTGCTGTCGCACCTGGCTACAGGGCTGACCTCGTAGTACTCGAGGATCTTCAAGACTTTAAAGTCAAAAAGGTCTTTAAGGATGGTACCCTTGTTGCAGAGGACGGAAGACTTATTCTCGGTGAGTTCATCACTGAAAGGATAGTTATAAGGAGTACAATGAACCTTGATTCAACAGGAATAAGGAATATCAAAGTTAAAGAAGAAGGCGACAGGATAAAGGTTATCGAGATAATACCAGGTCAGATCCATACGAGGAAGCGGATAGAAAAAACTAAAGTCATAGATGGCGAAGTAGTCTCTGATATAGAAAGGGATATCCTCAAGGTCGCTGTCTTTGAAAGGCATATGGCATCAGGCAGGATAGGAATAGGATTTGTTAAGGGATTTGGCTTTAAAAGGGGTGCCATCGCCTCCTCTGTGGCTCATGATTCCCATAACCTCATCGCTGTAGGTGTGAATGACAGGGAAATTGAGAAATCTGTTATGGAAATAATAAGAATGAAAGGTGGGCAGGTGGTTGTAGCCGATGAGGAGGTGATTGCTTCTCTTCCACTTCCAATAGCCGGACTTATTTCCGACAGACCTATTGAAGAGGTAACCATGAAGGTTAAGGACCTCATCGATGCCTCAAAAAAGATAGGCTGCATCCTCGATAATCCCTTCATGGCCCTCTCATTCCTCTCCCTTCCCGTAATCCCTGAGATGAAGATTACTGATAAGGGGCTGGTAGATGTAGAGAAGTTCAGGATCGTCCCGC
This sequence comes from Thermodesulfovibrionia bacterium, assembly GCA_919902995.1. Classification (GTDB taxonomy): domain Bacteria; phylum Nitrospirota; class Thermodesulfovibrionia; order JACRGW01; family JACRGW01; genus JACRGW01. The sequence continues at coordinate 15,713 of CAKKSD010000059.1, read as the reverse complement.
TTTTTGGAGAGTGATTTTGACATCTGAATCAAACAGTCTTCATACCCACCAATCCGCTATAACACATCCAGACTGGCATCGACCTTCACAGATCTTGAAAGTGTTAATCCCACAGGTGAAGTACCCGCTATATGCCTGTGCATTTCCTGAAGTGTTTTTTCATCCGCATCGGCCTTAATCTTTATCTTAGCTGTTACATTCTTAAATCCAGGGAGTTTATCCATATTAAGATTTGCCGGTGCTTCGAGTCCAAGAAACCCGGGGAGGTCTATCTCACCTTCAAGGTCAACCTTGAGGTCATTAATCTTTATCCCCCTGACTGCAGCATTCATGGCATAGCCTATCGCCAGACATGCCCCATATGCCTGAAGGACCATCTCGACCGGATTTGCTGCGGTGTTAGTCCCGCATAACATCTCTGGCTCATCGAATTTAGAGTTGAACTCCCTTGAAGATGTCTCGACCTTGAAACCTCCCTTCCAGGAAGCCGATGCCTTCCATACTGTTTTTCCTACCTCCCAGTTTTGTTTGACAGTTTCAACTACCTTCATCAGACTATCCATATTAAGACCATTTACCATTGCCATCGTTTACTCCTTTCTTTGGTTGTTGTTTCTATTTCCTGCCTCTTTTCTCTGACTGGTTGTTTCCTTTTCTCCCCTCCTTTCACAATTTAATTATGGACTGTAAATGTTTCTAAGCAAAGATCCGATTCATCAAACCTGTAAGACAAAATAGATCCCGCTTGTAGCGATGATAGCTCCAGTAATTCTCAGGAGTTTTTCCCCATATTGATTTCGAACAGCAAAATAACCTGTTACTGCTCCTATGATATGTAAGCCAGCGGTTGCTGCAGAAAATCCAAGGGCATATAGTGCAGGTTCAGCCAGTCTCGGCATTTCAGTGCCGTGGGCATGGCCATGGAAAATTGCAAAAAAACCTACAAACGACATCGCAAAAGAAGTGGGAATTTTCCTTGCCAGTGTAAGGGCACTACCTAGCGCCAAAACAGATACAGCGATGCCATATTCTATTAACGGCAGTCCGATACCATTCATACCGAATATCCCACCAATAATCATGACCGATACAAATGTGGCTGGTACAGTCCAGATTGCGATACCACCAAGCTGTGCGCTTAACAACCCGACAGTAACCATTGCGATGAGATGGTCAAACCCGAACACCGGGTGTCTCAAGCCAGAGACAAAATTGCCCTCATCACTCGGAATGTGAGAGATGGATATTGCAGGCATTAGGATCATAATAAAAGCAAAAAGAATAATTTTCATCAATCTCTTATCGTCTCGCATAGATATGTTTTTCCTTTATACCCTGTGGTTAATTGTGACTGAATCCCATGCTGGGAGAAATAAACTCTCCTGTCTTCAGAGTATAATCAACAAGTTCCTTCTTTATATCCTTGATATCGGACTGACTACGAATCAGATGTGTAAGAACCCCACCATACCTGACATCACCTACGAGGATAGCACCTGCAAGCCTGTTTTCATGAAACACAAGCTTTCTGTAGAGCCTGCCTTTATGAAAGTACTTAATTTCCGTGTTACCGTTCACTGTATTGCTGACGCCAAGGGTCATTACAGGAAGGCCGGCTACCACTATAGAATTCATCCCGATACCTCCTGAATAAAACCGTTCCACACCTGCCATGTTAAAGCCTGCGATTTTTCCCTGCTCGCATGCAAGGGGAGCGATAGCAATTACCGAATTTTTATTATTCAATATATCCCACGCCTCGGCTACATCTCCGGCTGCATATATGTTTTTGATGTTTGTCCTCATCTGTCTATCAACAATAATTCCTCTATTGATGCGAATAGAGGTGTTTTTAATAAAATCAATATTGGGTCTGACCCCTTTGGCTATTATCAGGATGTCGCATTCAAGCCTTTTGTTATTATCAAGTATTACTCCACAGACATCACCTTTTGGGTTTGTCAGAATATCTTTTACAGAATGTCCTATGATAGTTTTAATTCCACTACGCCTGAGATGATTATTTACAATCTCGCCAGATATTTCATCCAGCACCAGGGAAAGTATCCTCGGACTACTTATGACCATCATTACCTTAACACCACATGCATTAAGTCCTTCTGCTGCCTTCACTCCAATAAGGCCTCCTCCGAGAACAATTCCCCTTTTTTCTTCCTTAGCAAATTTTCTGATCTTTTTTGCGTCATCCCATTTCGTGAAGGTGAATACATTTCTTGCATTAAACCCTTTAATCTTGAGAACAGATGGTTTACCACCTGTGCTTATCAGGAGTCTCTCATATCTAAAGGATGTCCCATTTTCAAGAGATATGTTCTGTTTTTCTATATCGATACCGCCTACCCTTTCCCCTGTAAAAAGCCTTATTCTATGTTTTTTATAAAAGGTAGGTTCTCTGTAATACATATCACTGTCAGTCATTCTACCGCTGAGATAGTAAGCGATAAGGGGTCTTGAGTAAGCACGGTAGGGTTCATCAGATATCATTATAATCTCACCATCCTTATCTATCTCTCTAATAGATTCAACCGCATTAATGCCTGCATAGGAATTACCGATTATAATATGTCTCATCTTATCGCAGAGCCGCTCAAAAACCTTTCTGCAGCTTCTTTGCGGGTTTGCGCTGTATAGTCATTTATATCCATGTGGCTCAGTACTCCTGTCTTGCATGCTGCCACGCAGGGTGCCACTTCTTTGTCAAGGCACCCATCGCATTTTATAGCGACGTGGTCCTCCATGAGCATTTCAATAGCCCCAAAGGGGCAGTTCATAACGCACATCCAGCATCCGACACAACGTTCATAATTGGTCGTAACCCAGCCCCCTTCTTCCCGTTTTCTACAACCAGAAATACAGGCAGTCACACATGGAGCATCCTCACAATTCCGGCATATAATCGGAAAATAAGATGAACCGTTTCTGATAAGTTTTATAGCCGCAATCTTTTTTTTGACTTTATTAGATACTTTAGAGATCACCTTCTCGCATGCCCTTACACACTCATTACAACCATCACAGAGGTCTGAAACAACGGTTATATTTCTCACCTTATTAGACATTCCAACAGTATATCGCTATTGTTATTTTTGTGACTCGAGATAGGTTGCCAGATCCAAAAGCATCTTATCAGTCATTTTATCGAATTTCGGCATATAAGGGTTAGGATGCTTAGGATGGGTAGATGCAGAATCAATTAAATTTTTGACCTGCCATTCGATCCCTCTTTTCTTAGTTCCTTCCTTCGTTAGATCAGGACCCACATTTCCACCGACATCTCCTATTCTATGACAATGGGAACACTTCAGTTTATTGTAAAGTATCCTTCCGTTCTCAGGAGAGCCTTTCTTTTCTTTTTCAGCTGACCACAGCTCTCTTCCAAAAATAACCATTATTAGAAAAAAGACCACGACTAATATCACTTTCATTTCCCTCATTTTTTCCTCCTCTTAGATTTCTGGGTGAATGCAGTAATCTTGTAAAATTACTTTATTTCGAAATAAGCGTAGAGACGCTCAAGGGATGCACCGAACAGAATTTTTGCCAGCCTGTTCTTCTGTTCCCTTGCTAAAGTTACTGCCCTGTAACTACCCCTTTTCAATCTGCCTGAGTTTCTACTATCTTCTTGTATAGAGATATCCTTAATATCGAAGGTAAGGCTTATCCATTCATCAGGTTTTACAACGGTCACAGTGCATTTTTTCTGAGAGATGATTTTGTATTCCCTATCCTGGAGTTTTTCTATCCAGAAGCATACATTAAGATCCCTTTTGACCGGCTTCCTATTTGCATGATAGCCATTATGTATGGTCAGAAAGAACTTTTCTCTTGAATCGTCTGCCCAGAATCTTGGTTCCATATCCCAATGTGCTACTACTGCTTTCGCCTGAAACATAACAACAAACATCAGTAGCAATAGAACAGTTATGACTTTTTTATATCCCATATCAATGCTTGATTAAATCAGCAAGGTAGTTCCTGTATTCAATAAACTCAGGATTCGTTCTCTTTCTTGGATGGGGAAGGTCTATCTTTACTACCTCCTTAATCTGGCCTGGCCTTTGAGTGAATACCACAACCCTATTTGCCAGATAGGCCGCCTCCTCTATATCATGTGTGACAAATACTATAGTCTGGTCTATACTCTGCCATATCCTCACCACATGATCCTGGAGGCTATGTCTTGTCTGGGCGTCCAAGGCACCGAAGGGTTCATCCATTAATAGTACCTCGGGATGGTTGACTATAGCCCTGCCCACTGCGACCCTCTGGAGCATTCCACCTGACAATGTCTTAGGATATGTTTTTTCAAAACCTTTTAACTGTATAAGCTCGATCGTCTTGGCTACCCGTTCTTTCCTCTCCTCACTACTCATGTCCTGAAGCCTTGGTCCAAGACCTATATTGCCTTCTACCGTTAACCATGGGAACACTGCCCTTTCACTCTGGAATATCATTGCCCTCTTGGGATCGGGACCTTTAATTTCCTCACCTTTAAACTTGGCTGTCCCGTTTGAGGGAAATTCGAATCCTGCTATAATTCTTAGCAATGTACTCTTACCGCATCCGCTAGGGCCAAGTAATGCCACGAATTCCCCATGGTCGATATTCAATGACACATCCTTAAGTGCTACTAGTTCACAGGGTTTTCTTCTTGAAAACCAGCGTCTCTTTTCTGTGATTACTTCTTCTCCATGAGATGTATAGACAAAGAAACATTTAGAGACATTTTCGATCGCAATGACATGGTTGCCATTTTGAGCATTTTTTGCTATCGATGTTAAAGTCCGTTCGTTTATTTTCCCCATTTTTAGTATCTCCGTATTTTGTTCTATTTATTTTCTTACTATTGCCATCTTGCAATCTCCTTTTCCGTTTTTCTGAAAATTGTGTCGAAAATGATGCCAAACATACAGATCATAACCATACCACCTAAGATTGTCGGGGTATCGAGGAGTGTTCTTGCGTCATCTATCATCCATCCAAGCCCTGCATCCACAGCGACCAGTTCTGCAGTTACAAGACATATCCAAGCGATTCCAAAACCTATCCTCAGCCCCGTGAAGATAGTAGGGAATGCTGAAGGAAGCATTACCTTCGAGTATACGTCCATCTTGTTTCCTCCGAGGTTAAGCATGGATTCGACATGTATTTGTTGTGTGTCTTTAACGCCACGAATGGTATTCAGGACTATTGGGAAAAATGCACCGAGCCAAATTATATATATCGATGGAGGGTTACCGATTCCAAACCATAAGATAGCGAAGGGCAGCCATGCAGGTGGAGGCACAACCCTTATAAGATTCAGAATAGGGTCAATATAATCAGAAAATCTGCGGAAATTAGCGACCAGAAACCCAAGAGGAATTCCTGTTATAATAGCAAGGAAAAAGGCGATGAAGAGACGTTTAATTGATGCCCAGATATGAATCTGTAGATACCCCTTTTGCCAATGACCCTGAAGTTTTGCCAAGACTGCTGTCGGAGGCGGAAGAAAGACTGATCTGACCAATTGTAAATACAAAACCAGTTCCCAGATAATCACAGCCACTCCTATTGATGTTAGTGCCCTTACAGCAGCAAGAGGAACAACTTTGGGGAACTTACTCCTCAAAAGATGGAGAATAAGTACTCCCACAGCAATCCCTATCATGAAGTGAACGGGATTTAATGCCTCTCCTACCTCAAAACCCTTCTCGATTGGTCTGTCCCATGTAGCCACAGGCCCACCCTTCTGGTCATATTTCTTTTCAGCTGCCCAGGTTATAGCAGGTGTGACAGATATGAGTCCTAAAACCAGCATAAGGGTCAGTACTAATGCGATCTTTTTGTACCTCATATTATATTACCTCCCTATAGCGATAGTCATCGTCAATTTAATTCATGGTTATCTAATTGTAAGTAAGATAACCACCTCCCTTTCTCAAGATAAAGAACCTTTCTATCCTCTTAAGAAAGACATCAATCATAAGACCGAGTATGCATATTGTAGTCATTCCTACAAATATCGTAGGTGTCTCGAGAAGGTTCCTTGCACCCTCAAGCATAAAGCCAAGTCCACTGTCGGCAGCCACAACCTCAGAGCTGACGAGAACAAGCCAGCCAATGCCGAATCCGATTCGTATCCCGGTCATCACGGTAGGAATCGCAGAAGGGAAAATTACATGCCTTATTAGATCAACCCTGTTACCTCCCATTGTTTTGACTACTTCGAGGTGGATGGTTTCTGTCTCCTTTACACCCTGAACTGTGTTCATAAGTATAGGAAAAAAGGACCCAAGCGCTATTACAAAGACCGCAGGACTTTCGCCAATCCCTAAAAGTATAATTGCAAAGGGCAGTATCGCAGGGGGAGGTATGAGTCTTATAAAATTCAACAGAGGGGATATCCATTCATATAACCTCTTGAAGAGCCCGAGAATAAGACCGAGAGGGATAGCGATAAGGATCGCAATCACAAACCCGGCAAAGAATCTTCCGAGACTTGCAGCAATATTTATCTGAAGGTATCCCTTTTCCAAGAAATAAAGCATTTTTTCGATTATAACAGTGGGCGGTGCAAGCAACATGCTTTTAAGAATTCCTGTGTAGATGCTCCACTCCCATAGTCCGATGAATAAAGACCAGGCAAGAAAGCTTTTGTACAATCTCTCTGAGAGTGCCTTCCCAGAAAAACGTTTCAATACAGTAATCCCTGCGATAAACCCAAAAACAATTGCTATGAAAATAAGCGGATGTATATTATACCTCCCAGAAATATTTCTTGTTTATCGCATACATCATGACCATCCCTGCACAAGACCTTCTAATTTTTTAAGTAAGGTATCAGTCAACATTCCGAACATACCCAAAATGACTATCCCGCTTATAACAGTTGTCATATCAAGAAGAATCCTTGAATCACTTATCATCCACCCCAGCCCTGCTCCTATATCAACCGATGCAAGTTCTGCTGTGACCAATGTTATCCATCCTATTCCGATCCCTATCCTTGCCCCTGTCAAGATATGTTGATATGACACGGGCAGGATAACTTCGACAAGTACATCCAGTCTATTACCTCCAAAGGTTAAGACCGTTTCTACCTGTGTGGGCTCAGCCTTGCTTACTCCGGCAACAGTATTCAAGAAAATAGGGAAAAAGCATGCGAGCCATATTATGAATATCGCAGAGGCATGCCCTATTCCGAACCACAGGACTGAAAGAGGCAGCCATGCAGGAGCTGGCACTACACGAGCCGCATTGACCAAAGATTCAATATAGGAAAAGCGTCGTGAAAAATAGCTTATCAAAATTCCGAGCGGCAGTGCGCTAAAAAGGGCAAGGATGAAGGCGTAAAACAATCTGTAGAGCGTAGAAAATATCTGGGGCTGTAGAAACCCGATTGACCATAAATAAACTATATTTGAAAATATTCTTGACGGAGGAGGCAAAAACACAGAGTTCAGAAGATTAAGAAAAGACAGAATCTCCCAGATTGTTAGAATACCGCTTGCAACGATAAGGCCTTTCAGTAAAGATGTAGAAACCCGCTTAGGAAATAACCATTTTAAAATTACAAGACTTAAAATTATCGAAAATATGATGATGAGAAAGAGAGAGGCCGAAATTATATCCCCTTTCTCTATCTCAGAGAAATAACTGCCGTGCATCAATGTTCCTTTTGTTTGTATTTTGTTTTTAAAAAGGGCCCCATGAAAAGGGCCCTTTTTGGTTATCCAACAACCCTAAATCTCCTTCGGCAGAGACTTCAGGCCTAACTCTTTCAATGCTAGCTCCTGGAACCTGGGGTTAAGGCCGTTTTTCTGGAATTCTTCTTTTTCGACTATCCCCAACACCTTCATAGCGTGTACGTATTTCTGTGACCCCGCAGGATCGATGTCGAGGTTGAGCCGCTGCCGTTTTTCTGCGAAGACTATGTTCACCTGCTCTTCTTCAATCCCGCACCATTTGGCGTTATTCTTTACGTTGCCCTTGAAATTCTGTGCTGCAAATATATGCCCTCTTATATGGCTCTTCATAACCTTTACTGCAGCATCCATGTTATCGCTTTTGCTTGCCCAATCTTCATTGTAGGTCATCCGGCAGCATACATGCCTTGGCCAGATGTCCTTTGAGAAGAATGCAGGCGTGCCGTATTTCTTAAATTCAGCATATGTTGCCCATGGCTCCCAGAGGATAGCGGCATCGAGCTCGCCCTTCTCAAGCCCTATGAAGATATCCTGGATATGTGAGAAGTTCCTAACTGTGGCCTCTTTGAAAGGGTCTATGCCAGCTTCGATCATCTTATACCTTACGGCTATGTCTGCACTTGCAGCCCTAATAGTTCCTATCCTTTTCCCACGCAGGTCTTTTACTGACTTTATGTCGGTAGGGCGACCATAGGGGGTAGATACAGCCGACGACTCCATTGCAGAGCCAGAAACTATGTTCATAGGTACCCCCCTGGTTATCATGCCTACTGAGGGGCTTGAGCCGATGTATCCCACCTGGATGGCTCCAGTTATCAGGGCTGTGCCTATTTCTCCTGAGGTAGAAAAGAGCACTGGTTTCACGTCCAGCCCTTCCTCTTTATAGTAACCCTCCTCCATAGAGTTGAACATCGCAGCATGGTGCGTAGCCTTCAGATACCCTATCTTGATCTCTTCTTTTCCATAGGACTTTCTAACAAAAGGGGCTAAAAATGAGCCGCTTAACAAGGCTGCACCAGATACCACCATAGAAGCCTTCACAAAATCTCGTCTGCTTAAACCTTTACTCATTACCTCCTCCTTTCAAAATTTGACTTATTGATTTAGTATTAAGAATCTGAAGCACTCTATTTATACTCCAGTTCTGTTTTTACATTTACTGCCTTTGAGAGAGTAAGCCCAACAGGGGAATATTTAACAACATGGTTAAAAACCTTCTTTACAGCTTCCTTACTAGCATCACTCTCTACCTTTACAACGGCTTTCACAGTATGATAGCCAGGAAGGTCTTGCAATCCCTTAAGACCAGCAAGACCGAGAAATCCCGGCAGGTCAATGTGACCTTCAAGTTCTACTTCAACATCCTTCAATTTTATACCATTTAACCCTGCATTAATAGCCATGCCAACAGTCAGACATGCCCCGTAGCATGCAAGTACCGTCTCATGTGGGCTTACAGTTGTATCCGTTCCTGCAACAGCTTCCGGTTCATCGAAGTTAAGTTTGAAATTTCTGAGAGTTGCCTCTGTTTTCAGCCCCCCCTTCCATTTTGTACTCACTTTCCAGGCAGTAGCACCTTTTTTGGGATCATCCTTCACTGCATTAACAGTTGCGTTAAAGACATCGAGATCTACACCATTAGTTATCGGCATCTTCTATCACCCTCCTTTCTACAAGAAGACTTTTAACAACTAAATCTGAGACCTTTTTTATACATGCCCGTTTCTATCACCCCCTTTTTCTGCAAGAAGATTTTTAATAATCTGCATTTCTATACTATATAGGATAGTCTACAAACTTCGGCAATTATTAAATGCCTTCTTGCGTTACTTAAACAATGGATTCACCATAGAATCTATCCTTCCTATCGACTTAACAGTATATTTTTTTCTTATTAACTTAGATAGCTCCTGAAAATTGCCATAATACATAGCCTCTGAAGGACAGTTCTGTACGCAGGCGGGGATACCGCCATTCGAAGTCCTGTGCACGCAAAGAGTACATTTCTGCATCTTCCTATCCTCCCCTAACTGGGGCGCGCCAAAGGGACATGCCCTGAAACATTCCATGCACCCTATGCATAGCTCCTTGTTCACGAGGACTATCCCGTCCTCTCCCCTCTTTGTTATTGCCTTTGTCGGACATGCCTTGACACATGAAGGGACACCGCAGTGCATGCACGCCATAGGTTTCCAATTGACTTTCCATTCATTGCCAACTTTACTTTCTACTTCAATAACCTGTACCCATTTTGGACCCGGTGGAATACCATTCTCCACCTTACAGGCTGTCTCACAGGCATGGCATCCTACACACCTGAATGTATCTACAAAGATTGCCTTGTGGTCATATGACATTTAGCCCTCCCTTTCTACCTCAACGAGACAGTTGTAATAGCCAATAGAGTTTCCGTCGAGCTCAAAGTCATATTCAAACATCACGCCATTCTCGGCGTCTCTCGGTCCGCCGATAAAGTCTCCGAGAAGAACATTTGCACTCCCTCCGCTCTTTACCCAGTTTCCGCTGTTCATCATACAAACGCCAGGCCTTATCCTGTGGGTGAGCTTTGCAACAACAGATATCTTTCCTCTGTCATTGAAGACCCTGAGTCTATCTCCATCACTGATGCTACGCTCTAATGCGTCTTTTTCGTTAATGAAAATACTTGGAGGGCCTTCAATTTCCTGTATCTCTTCAATATTGAACCACTGACAGTGCGTCCTATAAGAGGCGTGCTGTGAAATGAGCATAAGGGGATATTTCTTAAAGAGGTCCGGGCGGCTTACAGGGCTCTCAACAGTCTCATAAAATATTGGAACAGGGTGCCATTCCCCATGAAATTTTTTACCCCTCTCAACCATGCCAGTTGCACAGAGTTCTATTTTCTCAGTAAGCGTATTAAATTTCAAATCATTCATGGGAACTTCAGGTGCATATTTTTCGGGCATTCTGATTGGCCCGTTTAAATCCAGTGCACTGTCCACATTAAAATTTTCTGGGAGGAATTCCTTTATCCAGTCAAGTCCGCTGTAATGCTCGGGGAAGAATTTTTCGTAGCCCATCCTCCTCCCCAGCTCACACCAGAAATCTATATCCGGCTTCGATTCATATAGTGGGGCAATAACAGGCTTTTGCAGTTGTAAATAAGGATGCCAGTAAGACGGATGGACCCCCCACTGTTCAAGTATATCGCATCCAGGTAGTACAAGGTCTGAATAGTCGGTATCATCGGTCATAAAGAGTTCGATTGTGGCAAACAATTCGAGTTTTTTTATCGCCTTGATATTCTCGTTCACATTGGGTGTCTGGCTGAGAAGTCCTCCCCGCCAGCAGATTACTGCTTTCAAAGGTGGGTCAGTCGTTTTTCTTAAGGCAGGGCCAAAGGCACTAATGTTTATAAGTCTTCTTCTCAGAGTTTTGTGAGGTGCCCCCTTTGGATACATGACCTTGTCAAAATTGAGGAACCCCTTATAAGCAGACATTTCAAAATAATTAATGGAAGCCCCTTCTTTCCCAACATGTCCGCATATTGCGGCGAGGCAGCTGTATGCCCTCTGTGTCTGATGTCCATTTGTATACCTCTGATGCCCCCACCCACATTCTACATGAGAATGGTAAGTGGCATAGATTTCAGCAGCCTTGGAAATCTTCTCAGTATCTATGCCGGTAACATCTGCTGCTCTTTCAAGTGTCCATTTAGAGGCCTCTTTCATTAGTTCATCAAAGCCATAGGTGTACTTGGCGATAAATTCCTTGTCGTGAAGGTCTCTCTTGACGATATGGTTGATCATAGCAAGTACCATAGCGGTATCCGTTCCGGGTCTCGGCTGAAGAAAAAGATCTGCCTTTGATGCGATCGGTGTAAGGTAAGGATCAACTACTATAAGATAGGCACCCCTTTCAAGGGATTCCCATATGAACGGAAGGGAATGAACATTAGTAAAGGATGAGTTGTGGCCAACAATCATTATAACCTCTGCCTTTTTTGACCATGTCTCTATGTTCTGACAATGTTGAGTACCAAATGTGAAGGTGGCACCTGCCAGCCCGCTCAAAATTCAGAAACTTCCTACCAGTTTGGATGCGCCAAAAAGGTTGAGAAATCGTCCGGCTATTGTCTTGGCAAGAAATTCCCTGTTACCGCTGTAAATATACTCTACAACAGATTCGGCACCCCATTTCTTTTTACAGTAGTTGAGTTTATCTATAAGAAAATCATATGCCTCATCCCAGGTTATCCTTTTGAAATCAGGTTCTCCCCTTTTACCGACCCTTAAAAGAGGGTATTTTATCCTTTCTTTATGGTAGGTTCGTCGTAAATATGTATTTGCTTTCACACACATATGACCCCTTGTTATCGGGTGATCAGGGTCGCCAGTTATACCTATAGCCTTACCGTTTTTTATATATACAAGAAGGCCACATGTATCAAAACAGTTCCTCGAGCAGGCGGTCTTTACCACTTTGTCAGCCTTGATAATATTACCTGCAGAAGTTGTTATTAGAGAGGGCATAATATTCTATCATTATTATAAGCAATTTCTATTCCAATTTTGGGGATCTGTAGAAGTAGATATATTTTCTGTTTCAAACAAAGGCATAAGAAAACTTAAAAATTAAGGGATTAGAAGATTTCTAATTAGATGCCATCAAGGAGTTGGTGTCTTTTTTAGGAAGGAATGGCTTTAACATAAAAGTTAATATATTTGCAATATGCTATACTCTTTTCTTAAAACGTATGAAAAATAAGGATTTAATAGTACACAATCTAATTGCAAACTGCAATTAGTGGAATATCTGGTATGTCTTCAATTTTCTCCATAGTGTAGAGACATCTAATCCTAAAAGCCGTGAAGCCTTTCTTTTATTCCATCCTACAAGGGATAGGACCTTCAGGATATGTTCCCTCTCTAAGTTTTTGAGTGTCCAAACTTTTTCGAAGTCTTTGTAACGGGAGGTTATTTCTATAGGGAGATCTTCCTTCGTAATCTCATCAGTTTCAGCAACAACAACGGCTCTCTCTATAGTATTTTCGAGTTCTCTTATATTTCCAGGCCATGGATTGTTTATAAGGACATCCATGACATCATCAGAAATCCTCCTAAGATTCTTATTTATCGCTTTGGAATATTTATTCATAAAATACCTTATGAGTAACGGTATATCTTCTAACCTTTCTCTAAGAGGAGGCAGTTCTATTTTTATTACGTTCAGACGGTAATAAAGGTCTTCCCTGAATTGCTTGAGCTTTACTGCCTCTTCGAGTTCCTGATTGGTGGCTGCAATCACCCTAATATCTACGCTTACCGGGATTGTAGAGCCGACTTTGAAAAATGTTCTATCTTGAAGGACCCTTAAAAGTTTAACCTGAAGATTTTTGGACATCGCCTCTACTTCATCGAGAAAGATTGTACCTCCGTTTGCTGCCTCAAAAAGACCTTTTTTATCGGCATTGGCGCCGGTGAAGGCTCCTTTAACATAACCGAAGATTTCTGATTCGAGAAGTGTCTCTGGAATGGCAGCGCAATTAACAGCAATGAATGGTTTTTCCTTTCTGATACTGTTAAAATGTATAGCCCGTGCAATCATCTCTTTTCCGGTACCGCTTTCCCCGTATATAAGTATGCTCGATGGTACATCGATTACCTTCCTCACAATGCTAAGGACAGACATCATCTTCGGACTATTAGCGATTATACCCTCAAAACCATAATACCGTATTTTCTCCTCAGCATCCTTCTTCGTGTTTTCGAAGAGCCTGGCATTTTCTATAGCAAGACTTATAGGAATAGTGGCAGCCCGTAGAGTATCAACGAGATCTTCATCCGGCGTATAAGGGACGTACGTAATGACGCATAAGACACCAATAACTTTGCCTTTTGATTTTAAAGGTAGCCCGGCATAAAACTCTATCCCAGCATTTTTTTGTGATTCCCGGGTAAAACGTGGGTCTTTAGATGCCTTCTCCAATATAATGATCTCTCTGTTGTATTGGGCAATATTGCCGCAGACGCATTCACCAACCTTGACTTTATTTTCACATAAATCTCTTATAGCCTCATCGGAAAGATTCCTGAATGCAACCGGAACCATCTCCAGAGTTTCATCATTTATTATGAATATTATTCCTGCCTCTACTCCCATGAAAGCGATAATCTTTTCGAGTACATTGTCAAGGATTGTTTTCAGATCAAGGGATTTACCAACAGTAAGAGCTATCTCATAAAGGATGGCAAGTTTTTTATTCTGCCTTTCTTCTGCCTCTGATATTGTCATTATTTCATTCATAATTTTATGATACCATTTTTAGTATTGACATACAAGATATTAATAAGATATAAAATTGAATATATCCTGTGGGCGGATAGCTCAGCCGGGAGAGCGCTGCCCTTACAAGGCAGAGGTCACAGGTTCGATCCCTGTTCCGCCTACCAATTCAGATCAAGTATTTACAGAATTTTCTTTTTACCTGATAGTCCTTAAACCGCTATCTCAAGGGAGATCTTATCATAATGTATAGTAGGTGCTATCTCCCTTCTGGTCGCCTTCTTCTCTATCAGCCCTATCTGTGCTAAGTATTTCACATCCTCTGCCACATTCTTAAGGTCTCTCTTTGAAATCCTGTTAGGGAACAATCATAAGTAGACGGTATGTAACAATCATTTGTAGACAATTAGTAGACTATTTGTAGACTTTAAGGGGGAGACTCAATAGATGTCATGCCGAACTTGTTTCGGCATCTCGTAGTAATAATTATTGAGACCCTGTCTACGACTCATAGAGAAACGAGTTCAGGGTGACATTAGAGGCCTTATAAAGGCATTGGTTTGACATATGAATAACTATATTTACTTCCCCCGATGTCTACTTATGATTGTTCCCGAATGTCTACAAATGATTGTTACGGAACATCTCTCTTTGAAATCCTTGCAAGCTTATTCCTTATACTTTATACTTTTAATCTTTGACGCAATAAGGAAGGAGCTGGTTAAGCTGGTCGGACTAATCGAGATAGGATGGCGATCACCATTCCTAATAAGGCAGCCCCTCCATCAAGGAGGATATCTTTCAGGCTGAAAGTCCTGCCCGGAATGAAGATCTGCCAGCACTCCTTTGAAATGGAGATAATCATAGTAATGAAGAATGATAGAAGAAGGAGGTTTCTCATTTGTTTAAAGCCGAATAGTCTGTAAAAAAGTAAAAACAATATAAAGAATGCTATCAGATGAAGGGGATACTGAAGAGGAATCTTCGATGGATGGGGAAAGTAATGGTTCGGCAGAGATGAGACCACAAAGATTCCTGTAATCCATATAATCAAAGGGAGCCAATAAAGTAGAAATCTCTTTTTCAATTTAATATCTCTTTCTGTCTCGAGTCACATTTCCCCTGAAAGTTATCCATTTAACCTTCTTGTTCATGGTTATTCGTTATTTGTTATTCGTTGTTTTCTTCTGGAAAGATAGTTGATATAACCATTTAATAAAGCTAACGCTGTGTCGACTAATGTAATGCCTTGCTCGCATTCGTCTTTAGATATAAATCCTTCATCGAAAGAACAGATTAACTGATCCTTCAGTTCATGCAGGGAACCTCTGGAATGGCGGCAGAACTGAACATTTTCCTGGTAGTGATATCGTCCAAATCCCTCCGCAATATTATGAGTGGCAGATCTTGCAGCCCTGAGCATATCATCTACTATACGAAATTTTTCCTCTGGAGGATACTTCTTAACCAATTTTGCTACATATTGTCTTACATCTCGACATGCCTTCCAGCAATCTAATTCTTCAAAACTCTTAAAGCTTTCTTTCTTTGTGCTCATTTAATCTTACAACGTGTAACGTACAACGATTAACATATAACTATTAACTCACTTACACCTTCCTCTCCCTCGATTCCCACTTGCCTTGAATTGTAATGTAGAACGAAAGGAAGATAAGTTTAATGTCGAGGAGGAAGGATTGGTTTTTGATATAGAGGAGGGGTGTCGTATTTTTCATG
>CAKKSD010000058.1 GCA_919902995.1 Thermodesulfovibrionia bacterium | reverse complement strand
ACAAAAGCAGCAATCAGCAGGGCATTTGTGGAAGGTACTGCCTATATCCCTCTTCGCTGGCATAAGAAAAAAGACGGTACAGTATTTCCTGTGGAACTATCCGCTTCTGTTTTTCCGTGGAAAGGGCAAAGATTGGTGAGTGTGAGCGCCAGGGATATCACAGAGCGCAAAAAGGCAGAGGAGACAATCAAGAGGTACAGTCAAAACCTTGAAAGACTCTTAGACATCTCCAGAGAACTTACAACCACAATTGAACTAAAAGAATTATATAGAAAGGTAATAACCGTTTCTAAGGACTTATTTAAACTTGATTTTTCAACCTTGATGATTCTCTCGGATGATAAGTCCCATCTAACAATATATGATACTGTTGGATTCCCCGAATCAATGATAGATACCTTCAGCCTTGTTGAAGGGCAGGGACTTTCTACCTATGTAGTTAAGAACAAGGCTACCAGTACTGTTATAGACTTCAATACAGAAACCCGCTTCGAAGTTCCTCCTGTGGTATTTGAAAAGAAAATCACATCTGCTCTCTGCGTACCAATGATGATAGAAAATGAGGTCTTCGGTGTACTTATAGGACATACTATTGATAAAAGGGAGTTTGCTGAAGAGGAGATTTTATTATATCAGAATATCGCTAACGAGGCAGCAGTCGCTATTAAGAATTCTATGAATATAGTGGCACTGAGTCGGTCTGAGCAAAGGATTAGAGAAATGATGGAAAATGTGCCAGTGGGTATTAATATCAGTACCCCTGAGGGTGAGATAATCGAGACAAATTCGACTTTGTTAAAAATGTTTGGCTATGGAAAAGAGGAATTCCTTAATCTGTCTGCGACAGCGATATATTATAACCCTGAAGACAGAAAGAAATTCCTCGAACTCCACAAAGAGGAATCTGTAAAAGATTTTGTAGTACTCCTTAAACGCAAAGACCGCGTTCCTTTTTGGGGATCCATAACATCGATATTACAAACAACTCATACAGGTCAAACACGGTTTCTCAATGTAATTACCGACATAACACTGCGCAAGCAGGCTGAGGAGATAATGAGAGAACACAGTAAAACCCTTGAAGCAGAGGTAAAGAAAAGAACCTCTGAGTTCGAGGCAGCAAAACTACAGACAGAGATGGCAAACAGGGCAAAATCAGAATTTCTTGCCAACATGTCCCATGAACTAAGAACTCCCCTTAATTCCATTATAGGTTTTTCTCAGATAATTTATGATGGCATAACAGGGCCTCTGACAGAGAAACAGAAGGAATGTCTCGATAATGTCCTAAAGAGTGGCGACCACCTCCTTTTATTGATAAATGACATCCTTGATATTTCAAGGATAGAAGCGGACAAGATTGAGCTTGAACCGGTGAAGTTTGATCTGAAGAAGATGCTTGAGGAGAGCGCAGGGATGTTTAAGGAAAGGGCATTGAAGAAGGATATAAAGACATCACTCGATATAGGCGAGGGAATGGATACTATCTATGCCGATGAGAGGAGGATCAGGCAGGTGCTTTTGAATCTCCTGAGTAATGCCTATAAGTTCACGCCTGATGGAGGCTCCGTGCAAGTATTTGCACGGAGGGTTTCAAGTTCCAGGTTTCAAGGTTCAAGTAAAAAACAAGAAAAAGAAAACTTGCATCTTGCAACTTCTGACTTGAAACTCGATGGGAATTTCATAGAAATTTCCATTGTTGATACAGGTATAGGCATATCAGAGGAAGACCAGAAAAGACTCTTCACACCTTTTGAACAGCTTGAACATGTCTATACAAAGAAATATGAAGGCACTGGTCTCGGCTTATACCTCTCAAAAAGACTTGTGGAAATACATGGAGGCAAAATCTGGGTAGAAAGCAAGAAAGGTGAAGGGAGTAAATTCACATTTACCATTCCTGTAATGAAATAACTGCAAGTTAAAAAATTAAAAATTTATTTTGACAAATCCTCAAGTTAATAGTTATAATATGGAGTTTTTCAGAACGAAAATCAGGAGGAATAAGGATGCCGATCTATGAATATATATGTAAGGGTTGTGGAGAAGGATTTTTACTTTTACAGAGGGTTGGAGCTAATGAAAAGGATACGATCTGTTCAAAGTGTGGCTCTCAGGAAGTGAAGAAAAAATTCTCCGCCTTCAGTCATTCTTTGAATACTGGATTCAGCCTTCCATCCCATACAACAGGTGGCCACAGGTGAGGGATCTCGTCCTGTTAAGCCGGTCAGGCTTGAGAATCTTAACCTAAATCATTCAAAATTAATTACGGGTCTATTGAGGAGTAAATTTCCGTTGTCTTACTCTTATTTTCCTTTATTGAAACTGTTAGTTTTAGACTTGATTATTTTCCCCCAAGCGGTTATATTAGCAAAATTTTAGAAAGGTGGTGAAATATATGTTTGAATCTATCGCATATGCAATGGCGTCTTCTCCACAGGGAGAACAGGGAGGACCTGCAGCCTTCCTTGTCCAGATGATCCCTCTTATCCTTATATTTGTGATCTTTTATTTCCTTCTGATCAGACCCCAACAGAAGAAACAGAAACAGCAAAGAGAATTGATCGAAACCCTGAAGAAAGGAGACAAGGTTATAACCACAAGTGGTATCTATGGAACAATCGAATACCTGAGCCAATCCTCTGTAACCCTGAGGGTATCGCCGGATAATGTGAAGATCAAGATGAGCAGGTCTTCCATAGCAGGAGTCCGAACCCCTGCTGAGGGCGAAGAGGACTAAAAAACTTATCCTTGATGAGATAAAGAAGAATCCTGAGGCATCGATTTCCGAATCCAGCTTTTAGCTTATCTTTAACAAGATGAGGATATCCTGAAATATGAAGAAAGGCCTTATATGGAGGTTTGCCCTCATAGGGGCTACAATAATCCTCTCTATTGTGTTTTTCCTCCCTTCAACTCCCTGGTTTGAATCTTTGCCTTATTGGTGGAAGGAGAATCTCCCTAACAAAGGGATTACATTAGGACTTGACCTTCAGGGTGGTATGCACCTCATCCTTGAAGTAGAGACAGATAAGGCAGTTGAGTCTTCTATCGATCTCATCGTGAATGACCTAAAATCCCGACTCGAAGAAAAAAAGATTGACTTCACATCTGTAAAGAAAACAGGATACAATAGTATTTCCATCGCCTATCAGACCCAGGGAGTAAGTGAAACCATAAAAAAGCTTGTCGATGATACCTATCCAAATCTCACATACCAGTCTTCTTTCCCGAGTCAGTTTATCTATACATTAACAGGTAAAGAGGGAAAAAGGATAAGAGAGTCCTCTGTAGATCAGGCACTCGAGACTATCCGCAATAGAATAGATGAATTCGGAGTTGCAGAACCAACTATCCATAGACAGGAGGAGAATGAGATAGTCGTCCAGCTCCCAGGGGTAAAGGACCCGAAGAGAGCGATAGAACTTATAGGAAGGACTGCGAGGCTCGAATTTAAGCTCCTTGATGAAGAGAACGAAATAGCGACAAGACTTCCTTCAAGTATTCCACCAGGCGAGGAGGAGAAGTTAACCAAGGAGTTTTCAGGGAAAATTCCCGATGGTGATGCGCTTCTTTTTGAGGCAGTAAAAGATAAGGAGACCAGGAAGGTTATTTCCAAGATTCCTTTCCTGGTAAAGAAACAGGCAATGCTGACCGGAGATCTTCTTACAGATGCAAAGGTGAATATAGACAGCAGATTCAATGAACCCTATGTCTCCATTTCCTTTAATACAACAGGTGCAAAACTCTTTGACAAGATAACAGGAGAGAATGTGAGAAAGAGGCTTGCCATAGTCCTTGATAATAATGTCTATTCTGCCCCTGTGATTCAGGAAAGGATCTCCGGAGGAAACGCACAGATCACAGGGAGATTTTCTATGGATGAGGCTAAAGACCTTGCAATAGTCCTGAGGGCAGGTGCCCTCCCCGCCCCTGTTCATATAATCCAGAATGTAACTGTTGGACCCTCTCTCGGAAAAGATTCTATTGAGGCAGGAAAGATCTCGGGTATTATTGCAACCATAGCGGTTATAGTATTCATGATATTCTACTACAGACTCTCTGGTCTGATTGCTGATATCGCACTCTTTTTAAATATAATACTCCTCCTTGGTGCAATGGCTTCACTTAATGCAACTCTCACCCTTCCGGGTATCGCAGGAATCATACTCGCCATTGGTATGGCTGTTGATTCGAATGTCCTTATGTTTGAGAGGATGAGGGAAGAACTGAGAGCAGGAAAGACTCCCAGGGCATCGGTTGACTCAGGATATCACAAGGCATTCTGGACAATATTTGATTCTCATGTAACAACATTGATAACAGCTATTGTGCTGTTCCAGTTCGGCACAGGACCTGTAAAGGGGTTTGCAGTAACCTTAAGCCTCGGCGTTACAATAAACCTATTTACAGCCCTCATAGGGACAAAGACTATTTTCGATCTAATGCTGAGCAGGGTAAAGATTAAAACTCTGAGCATATGATAGAGATTCTAAAGAAGACAAAGATAGACTTCATGGGCAAAAGATATTATGCCTTTGCTATCTCAGGGATTCTTTCTCTGATCGGAATTATTGCTATTTTCCAGATAGCAAGAGGCACTGCCAATTTAGGTATAGATTTCTCCGGAGGAACAGCGATCCAGATAAGATTTGAAAAACCTTTCACCCTCCATGAAGTAAGGGATACGCTTGAGTCCGGAGGTCTTAAGGATTTCGACCTGCAGGATATACCCGTAGAGAAAAAAATACTTATACGGGTTAAAAAAAGGGGGGATTCCTCCAGCGAGCCCGGACCAGGTTCAGGATCAGAAAAGATAATTTCAATCCTTTCTAAAAGGTTCTCTGACCAGAAGCTTTCTGTAGATTCCACTACAGAGATAGGACCGAAGGTAGGAGTAAGGCTCAGGAAGGACGCCATGTGGGCTATTCTGGCTGCAACATCCGGTCTCCTTATTTATATAGCCTGGAGGTTTCAGTTCAGGTTCAGCATAGGTGCAACAATCGCTACATTACATGATGTCCTTGCTGTCCTTGGTTTATTCTATATCATGAACCGTGAGATAAATCTCATCGTAGTCTCTGCCCTTCTCGCAATCGCAGGATATTCACTTACAGATACGGTTGTTGTTTTTGACAGAATCAGGGAAAATTTAAAAACAAGAATCAAGGAACCTGTAGAAGCCGTAATAAACCAGAGTATCAATGAAGTCCTCTCGAGGACTATAATTACATCTTTCACAACACTTCTTTCAGCAATAGCCCTTTTCTTCTTCGGTGGAGAAGTAATTCATGACTTTTCTCTCGCCATGATTATAGGTATAACAACAGGAACATATTCATCCATCTTTGTAGCCAGTCCCCTCATTATGATCTGGAAAGGGAAAAAGGGGAAGGGCTATTTAAGGAAGTAATTTTAAACACAGGTAGCCTTGGAAAAGAGATGGTTTATACCCAGAATCAACCATGGGCTTGCTAAGTCCCTGAGCGATGGGACTTCCTTTTCCTTAATACTGTCTCAGATCCTCATTAACCGCAGGATAGAAACCCCTGAAGAAGCGATGTCGTTTCTATCACCTTCCATGGATAACCTCTTTGACCCTTTTTTGATGAATGATATGGAAAAGGCAGCAATCAGGATTAAAGATGCCATAGAAAATAGAGAAAAAATACTTACCTATGGTGATTATGATGTGGATGGGATTACAGGGACTGCCCTTCTTCTATCTATATTAAGAGGACTTAATGCAAATGTAGATTACTACATCCCCCATAGACTGAAAGAAGGCTATGGACTGAATGTAGAAACAATAAAGAGACTTAAGACTAAGGACCCAGGACTAAAGTTAATTGTAACAGTAGATTGTGGAACCTCATCGGTCGAAGAGGTAAGTCTCGCAAATTCACTCGGCATAGATGTTATTATCACAGACCACCATATTCCACCTATCACTCACCGACTACCAGAGGCGTATGCAATCCTTAATCCGAACAGGGTGGATTCAACATATCCCTTCAGGGATCTTGCGGGGGTGGGAGTTGTCTTCAAATTATGCCAGGCCCTGGCCTCAGACTCCAGACTCCAGTCCACAGGATCCTTCGGAACTCCAGACTCCAGACTGATCGACCTTGTTGCTCTGGGTACTGTTGCCGATATTGTTCCTCTTGCAGGGGAAAACCGCATCCTTGTTAAGGCAGGCTTAGAGGCTCTCACAAGAGAAGAGAGGACAGGGATCAAGATACTGAAGAAGGTCTCAGGCTTTAAAGGGAAATCTGTAAGTTCAGGGATTATCTCCTTCTGTCTTGCACCGAGGATAAATGCCGCAGGAAGGATCGGGGATGCAGGGCTTGGTGTGAGGTTACTGCTCACTGAATCAGAGATGGAGGCCTTAGAAATATCCGAGACACTTGATAGATTAAACCGCGAAAGGCAGGAAATTGAAGAGAGGATATTACATGAAGCACTCGAAAAACTCGGTATTCTCAAACCGGAATCTATCAAGACCAGGGGATATCAGTTTCCGAACCATGACTACAGCATAATCCTCGCCTCTCCTGAATGGCATATGGGTGTTTTGGGCATTGTGGCAAGCAGATTGACAGAGCTCTTCTACAGGCCTGCCTTTCTATTCTGTCTTAAGGATAATATCGCTAAAGGTTCGGCAAGGAGTATTCCGAACTTCCATCTCCATGAAAGTTTGACAGAGTGCAGTGACCTTCTTAGTAGTTTCGGAGGTCATGAGTTTGCCGCAGGCCTGAGTATGAAGGAAGATAACCTCGAAAACTTCAGGATGAAAATAAATGAGATTATCAAGAACAAATTAGCAGAAGAAGACCTTATACCGAAATTGAGGATAGATGCGAAGGTAGATTTCAGAGACATTAATTTTAACCTTATTAACGAACTCGCCTCCCTGAGCCCCTTTGGACTGGGCAATCCAGAACCTGTCCTCGGAGCAAAGACTGTTGAAGTCCTTTATCCAAGGATAGTCGGTGATAATCATCTGAAAGTAAAGTTAAGGCAGGATAGGATTATGCTCGATGGAATCGGATTCAATATGGGAAGCCTTCTTAATGGTGAAGGAGTTAAAATAAGAGAAGGTGAAAAGATCGATATCGCCTTCACCCCATCAATAAACGAATGGGAAGGAGGAAAGACCCTCCAGCTCGAGATCAAGGCGATAAGACCGCACCGATAAATTAAATAAGTCCCAAAATGTCATTGCTACATTCAACCAGCAAGTGCAACACTTGAGTTAAAGACCTCAGAGGGTGTT
>CAKKSD010000057.1 GCA_919902995.1 Thermodesulfovibrionia bacterium | reverse complement strand
TCAGGGTTCTTCTTTCAGGTTTCTGCGCAAAGACATCTTTAAGTAAGGCTGGCCCAAGAGCTAAACCCACTGTCCCTATCCCGGCATTCCTAAGAAAATCTCTCCTTGAGATACGCCTTTTCATATCTACCTCCCTATAAGTTGGTTTAGTCTTAATACTATCATAATCAATTTAATTTGCAAGTGTTTTTTGAGTTTTTAAACAGATATCGTAAATAGCATCTCTCATGCCAGCAAGAAAAGTCATTTAATCCAAGAGATTTTATAGTAATTATTATTATGAAGGGTCACCCATGTCTCTCCTTCAAAGATCCAAAGTCACACCTGATCCAGACCCGGTCTCTCTCGGTTATCCATTCTCCGGGTAGGAGTTACACAATCAGAAAGTAACCACACTACCCACTTTTAATTCGTCTATCAATCTTTGTGCCCCTGACTTTATAACATTTCCGACGCACTCCTCAAAGGATTCAGAAATTCCCCTCTTCGCCATGCTCAAATGGCAGATATAAATCTTTATTTTCTTTTCTACGATCTTGTCGAGATAGAACTTAAAGGGCTTATAATCCGGAGCCTTCAGATCATCGGCATATCCCTTTTTAACCAAGAGAATAGCATCGTCCGTTAACCATATCGAGGGATCCAATCCATTTTCCTTTGCCCACATGGCCATCATGAAAGGAAGTGTTGCCTTGTTCATGTCCTCCTTCCCATGCGTGCCTACAAACAAAACCCTTTTCGTTCCGCCTTTTGTGAATATACCCATCCTTGCTCTACCTTCCGTAAAATCAATTATTTGGGTTCAGGTGCTGTGTCTTGTGAGTATTCTCCTTCCAACAGACTACAGGCCTGCTCTTTGTGATTAATCCACCACGTGCCCCCGACCACTATCGCAACGATAAACAAAAACACAAAGGGCTTGGGTATCGTGACGCGAAAAAGGGCATCGGTAGCCCCGGAAAAGGAAATTACATTCATCCCGAAAATTATTGCCAGAAGGGCAGGACCCCAGCATGTCGCAAGGGTAACCCAGATGGCTGCACCGGCTCCAACAGCCGCGGCTTTACCAGCATCTGCTACGATTCCGGTCCCTTCACCGAGGGCCTTCGCCCTGGATCTGATCTCAAAGACTTTCAAAACTGAGTAAATGGTAAAGGCAATAGCCAATCCCATTGCAAGGGCGAGCATCCAATCCATTGTCTCCCAGAAGCTATAAAACCAGTCGGTCTCGTTCCTGGGCATAGTGGTGATAAAGCTTGGGAACCACTTTGTACTTGCCAGAGTCTGACCTATTCCGCCTTGCATAAATTCCGGAAGAAGTGCACATGATTGCGCTGCCGCATCAGCGTCTAAACCTGGATAGACATTTGCCTTATAGTTCCATAAATAGGCAGCGATCACAACCGGAAACGAGAGTATAGGAATGCCCAACTTTATATATCCTCTTCTGGCTGAGAGCCAGCTCGGCCACACCCTTTCAAGAGGTTCCATAGCTTTCTCTATCGGAGTGAAAATCTTACCAAGAATTTTGTTTATTCCTTTTCTCATAATAATGGTTCCTCCTTAATCTTGATTTCTCCGTTCCATTTCTGAAAAAAAATTAAAGTACACATAAAGGTCAGCCTCCCGATAAAGGAGAGGCTGACCGTGCTATTTACTTGCTTCTCATTAATTGCATGTACATTTCTTCTTGAGTAGCATGACCTACATCACGCACAATGTCCTTGACGGCTCGGCCCTTTCCCAACAGGAGATCTATGTTACCCTTCTTTGTAAAGGCCAAGGATTTAGCTCCTGTTTTTGACTGGAGATGGAATGTAGCTGTGTCTCCTGAAATATTATCTATTACAAGTTTTACGTACCCCGCCGGTCCTTCAAATACATTTTTCTCTTTCGTTAGCACAATCTCATCGTTGTTATAGAAGATTGTACCGAAACCATGCCCCTGGGGGCATTGAGCTTGATCAACGAGAAATTTCGGGTCCCATGCAGAGGGCTTTCCATCTTCCACCAGGATACAATCCTTATAGACTACCAGATTAGCCTTTCCATCTTTATCAACCGCATCTTCCGGGATAAAGAGAGAAGCTAAGAGCTGTACAGTTATGTCTGCATGCTTCAGGAGCACCTTTTTCTGCCAGTTGACATTATAAGGGGAGAGGTAATAATCTTTGTTCTTTGCTGGTTCCCAGATGAGCGTTTTCTCTGCTACCGTTTTACCACCTTTCGTTATTATGACCGATGCAGTTTGACGATTTTGGTCTCTACCGGTGCCCACAACCTCAACAATGAAGTCCTTTGCCTCTATCTTCGTGCCCTTGCCGGCCCTGCCTTTGTAAGCAAGGGGTGCCTTGCACATGTTCCATACCTGGACGTCAGTAGCATATATGGTACTGAATTTTATCTGTTTGGTTGATATATCCTTCCTGTTTGCGAAAAGCTGATTGTAATCAAGTAAGCTTGCCTCTTTTTCAGCCCCCGGCTTTTTTCCTGCTCCGGCAGGGTATCCGTAGTGAAAATCTTTTCCTGGGTCCTCAGGTGAAGCACCTATTGAAAAGACAGCGGGAGACATACCTACAAAATCCCAATTACCACCGAGCTTGTAGCGGAGATCGACGGTAGGGTTCCTGAATCTCCCATGTCCGGTAGCTGTTATATATGTGAATATTTGGTCCCCCACTACCACGCTCTCTCCTATCTTGAGCGTCACATCTGTTTTCTTTGCTATTACCGCGCCCGGATAATCAACATAGTAATAGGCATTTCCCTCGCCAAAAATAAATTCCATTTCGCCCATCATAGGAAGGATGCCCCTCATGCTATCAAACATAAAAACGAACCCCCCCGGAGGGATAACGACCTTTCCGTCTTTCACAGAGGACTTTTTGATTATTAGTCCATCATACTTCGGTATCTTCCCTCCTGTGAAGTTTATCGACGATTTTCCGCTGACCAATCCGTCTATGGATGGTATATAAACAGGATTTGACGGTTTCGCTGTAATAAGAGCGGGCGTATTCCATGTCGTCACAATGGGATAAGGTATAGGGTGCTTGGCATTGTAGGGGACAATCTTGTCTTCGGCTGTTGCAAAGGGTGCGACAATTAGGATAGCTGTCGCTGTAGCCGATATAGTAAACAAACCTCTCTTAATGGCCGCACGCGCAAATTTTGAAACTTTTGACACTATTCTTTTCATTTTAAACCTCCCATTATCGTTCCATTATCGTTTTTTTCTGTCAAAGATTGTTGAAAAAGATATAGTTATGTGAAGCCAGAATATATCTTCATTCTTCTTTTCCTCATTATTACGTCATAATTTTTAAAGCATCTCTTATAACATAATTCTATATGTGTATACCAGCACTCTTCAGTTTTGTCAAGTCATTTTATATAGGGGGTAAGCATTATCTTGCATGGGGTATTTGTTGCTGAACTGTCCGCACTTTCTGTGATAGCAATTATGTATATTAAGAAGCCATTCTGTTTTTCTCTCCGTCATTCCTGCCCCGTATCAAGGTACGGGATAAACTCCAGCAGGAATCCAGAAAAACAAAAGGAACTGGATTCCCGTTCCCCGATGAAGGACTTCGAGGACAAGTTTCACGGGAATGACAATCACGGAATTGGAAATGCTTCTTAGATAGGGCGGGATAAACCCCTATTGATACTCTTTCTGAATCCTTAGGACATCGTTAATGATATCTTCAAGTAATCTCTCTACAGGACGAAGGACATCTTTACCGCTCTCATCTTTCCAGCGGTATGCACCATATGGTTCATACCAGATGAGTCGCCTGTAAGAGAGGTAGACCTTTTTTTCATCCTCAGGCAGGATATAGACATTAATCTTATAAGGGCAGAATGCGATAAAATGGGGGTTCTTCTCAAACATATCCCTCGAAAGGGATGCACTGCAGAATTCCATAACCCATGCCTTATTGAAAGCCCTCTTTGTCCTTCCTATATCTTTACCTGTCCGTTCGAGCATCTCACCGATATAGAAGACATCTGATACAACAAGTCCCCTCTCCTCAACCGTCCTCTTCAGGTCTTCCCAGACATCATCAAAATTCCCATAGACAGATTTTATTACCACAGGTTCCTTATCCATATTCATCCCTCCTTCATTACCCTACAGTTCATATACTTTACCCCTCTATAGCACCGGGGTAATACCCTATCCCCTTAAGAGGCTAAAGGAGCTTATACTTTGCCATCTTTGTCCTGAGTTGTCTTCTTGTAATACCGAGACGGAGGGCTGCCTTTGTTTGATTCCAGTTTTCAGTCTCAAGGGCATTTAATACTGCCTTGCGTTCAAGCTCGGATAGTGTAAGACCTGAGAGGTCAATTCTGTCTTTTATGGTGGATTCTTCTGATTTCCTGTGACTGATTTTATTCGGGAGATCCTCGAGGGTAATAGTGTCAGACTTGCATAGTACAACAGCCCTCTCAATAACATTTTCGAGTTCTCTGATATTACCTGACCAGTCGTATCTCAGGAGTGCATCCAGTGCCATCGGGGCAATATCCGTTACAAATTTTTTGTTTTCTTCCGTATATTTCTTAAGGAAGTATTCAGAGAGCTGAGGGATGTCTTCTTTCAGTTTTCTAAGCGGAGGCATCTGTATCGGTATAACATTCAGACGGTAAAAAAGGTCTTCCCTGAATCTTCCAGAGGTGATATCACTCTCGATGTTTCTGTTTGTGGCTGTGATTATACGGCAATCAGACCTTATCGGCTTTGTTCCCCCGATCCTGTAAAATTCCTTCTCCTGCAGGAATCTCAGGAGTTTTACCTGCATAGAGAGGGGCATTTCACCTATTTCGTCAAGAAAAAGGGTCCCCCTGTTTGCGACTTCAACCTTTCCTGTCTCTCTCGAAGTGGCACCTGTATAGGAGACTGCCTCGTGACCGAAGAGTTCGTTCTCTATCAGTTCCTGTGGTATAGAGGCGCAGTTTATCGCCACAAAGGGGAAGTCCTTTCTCTGGGAAGTATTATGGATTGCCCTTGCAACAAGTTCCTTTCCTGTCCCTGACTCTCCTGTGATAATGACATTAGCCCTGCTGTCTGCAACAATACGGATTGTTGCAAGAACCTCATGGATTGATTTACTGTTACCGATTATCCCGTAGCGTTTATCCTTAAAAAAGGTTAAATCTTCTTTTGCAACCGACCTGCTGTGAATCAGGGTGTGTCTGATTATTGCGAGCATCTCCTCAAGGTCAACAGGTTTTGTAAGATAATTGGCTGCTCCTCTCTTCATTGCCTCTACAGCGTTTTCTATACTCCCGTAAGCTGTTATTACTATGACAGGTAATCCTGGATTTTTTTCTTTGATCCATTTCAGGAGGTCGAGCCCTGACTTTCCAGGAAGCCTCATATCTGTGAGGACGAGATCAAAATCTGTATTTTTGAGCCTCGATGTTGATTCCTCAAAATTTCTTGCAGTTTCAACATGGAATCCTTCCTCTTTCACGAATTTGTTCAGTACATGGCAAATATTCCTTTCATCGTCAAACTGTTCTTTTTACAACATTTTCCTGTATTTCAATGTTCAATTCTGTTCAACCTGATATATTGATTAATATACTGCATATCTCTGTAAAATGGAGAAATTTGCCCAAAAACACAGATATTTATTATTTTTTAAGCTTTCCTTATTAAATATTGTTTAATATCACAATAATTTTTCGCTTGACAAATTTTATAAAAGTGCTATGCTATTGTAGGGTGAAACAGAAAAAGAGGTTTTTATTGATAAGGAGGTTTTAAAGAGAGGGGGTTAACTTCCTGGCGTAACAGAAGGGCCATATCAGCCGTTCATGTTGGACGCTTGGTATGGCTCTTTTATTTCTCTACGGTGTCGGGAAGAGCTCAGTCAGGAACCTGAGGTAGAATCGCAATAAAGGGAGCCAGATATTAGATGTGGTGTGCATGCCCTGGATTTTGCAGGGAAGCCTAAAGCATCTAATGAGGTACCCACCTTGTAGGTTAGACTCAAGGTATTTTGGTTAAGACTCTCAGGACGCCGTGGAGAAAAAATGATCTTTGAAAACTGAATAGCATCCGCTTATAGGTTCAAGTCAGTTTTTTTGGAGAGTTTGATCCTGGCTCAGAACGAACGCTGGCGGTGCGCCTAACACATGCAAGTCGGACGGGGCATGATTGGGTAGCAATACTTGGTCATGCTAAGTGGCGGACGGGTGAGTAACACGTAGGTAACCTACCCTTGAGAGGGGGGCAACTCAGGGAAACCTGGGCTAATACTCCATAAGACCACGTGCTGGGATGTTAGTGGTAAAAGGTAGAGATACGCTTAAGGATGGGCCTGCGTCCTATTAGCTAGTTGGTAGGGTAAAGGCCTACCAAGGCAGTGATGGGTAGCTGGTCTGAGAGGATGGACAGCCACACTGGGACTGAGACACGGCCCAGACTCCTACGGGAGGCAGCAGTGAGGAATCTTGCGCAATGGGGGAAACCCTGACGCAGCGACGCCGCGTGGAGGAAGAAGGCCTTCGGGTTGTAAACTCCTTTCGTGGGGGAAGAATAAAGACGGTACCCCAAGAAGAAGCCACGGCTAACTCTGTGCCAGCAGCCGCGGTAAGACAGAGGTGGCGAGCGTTGTTCGGATTTATTGGGCTTAAAGGGCGTGCAGGCGTCCTGACGAGTCAGATGTGAAATCCTCCGACTCAATTGGAGAATGGCATTTGATACTGTTAGGATTGAGTAGGCGAGGGGAGGGTGGAATTCCCGGTGTAGCGGTGAAATGCGTAGATATCGGGGGGAACACCTGTGGCGAAGGCGGCCCTCTGGAGCCTTACTGACGCTGAGGCGCGAAAGCGTGGGGAGCAAACAGGATTAGATACCCTGGTA
>CAKKSD010000056.1:28020-30825 GCA_919902995.1 Thermodesulfovibrionia bacterium | reverse complement strand
AAGGCGCACATCCTTGAGGGACTCAGGATTGCCCTTGAAAACATCGACAGGGTGATAGAATTGATTAGGGCATCCAGGACACCTGAAGAAGCAAGGGAAGGCCTTGTAAAAAATTTCATACTCACAGTTATTCAGGCACAGGCTATTCTTGATATGAAACTCCAGAGACTCACAGGTCTGGAGAGGGAAAAGGTAATGGAGGAGTATAAGGAGACCCTTAAAACAATAGAATCCTTAAAGGCGATACTCGGGTCTAACGCCCTCCTGATGAAGATTATCAGGGATGATCTCCTCGAGATAAAGAAGAACTATGCCGACGAGAGGAGGACAGAGATAGTCCCTGAAGAGAAGGAGATAAATATTGAGGATCTGATTGCAGAAGAAGAGATGGTAATAACCATATCACATATGGGCTACATAAAGAGGAATCCCTTAAGCCTTTACAGGAGCCAGCGAAGGGGAGGAAGGGGTGTAACAGGGATGGAGACAAAGGAAGAGGACTTTGTAGAACAGCTCTTTACTGCCATGACACATGACCACATCCTCTTCTTCACAGATAAAGGAAAGGTCCATAGACTTAAGGTTTATCAGATACCTGAGGCAGGAAGAACCGCTAAAGGGAAAGCGATAGTTAACCTCCTTAATCTTGATTCTGAAGAGAAGATAACTAACATTCTTCCTGTTAAGGAATTCTCAGAGGGACTCTATCTCCTTATGGTAACAAGCAACGGGATTATAAAGAAAACTGCTTTGAATGCATACAGCAATCCGAGGGCAGGCGGGATTATTGCGATTACCTTAGATGAAGATAACAATCTTATTGATGTAAAGCTTACCGATGGAAACCAGGATATAGTCCTTAGCACAAAGAATGGTTTATCTATCAGGTTTAAAGAGAAAGAAGTCAGAGAGATTGGGAGGGCAGGAAAAGGTGTAAAAGGTATTAACCTTAAAAAGGTGGACCAGGTAGTAAGTACAGAGACCATCCTCAATGAAGATATAGCCCTTCTTACGGTTACAGAAAAGGGTTTCGGGAAGAGGACCCCGATTTCAGATTATCCTATTCAGGGAAGAGGTGGTAAGGGGGTTATTACAATCAAGACTACAGAACGAAATGGCAAGGTAATAGGTATCGCACAGATCTCCGATGAAGACGAAGTAATGATGGTTACCGCCGAAGGTAAGATCATAAGGGTTAAAGTGAAAGGAATACCTATTATGGGAAGGAATACTCAGGGGGTGAAGCTCATAGAGATGGACCCCGGAGATAAACTGGTAAGTATTACAAAGGTTGTCGAAAAAGAAGAATAGGATGAATTCAACCTCTTTTATCAACTCACCTAAATATCCCATTCCTTTTAAAAAATAATGCTTGATCTAAGGTTCGTGAGGGAAAATATCGGCCTTGTCATAGAAGCCCTCAAAAACAGAGGGGACGATAGTTCATTCTTGGATGGATTTTTAAGAATAGAGAACGAGAGGAAGAACCTCCTTCAGGCAGTAGAGAATAACCGACAGAGTAGAAACAAAATCTCCGAAGAAATAGCGGAATTGAGGAGAAGGGGCGAAGATCCATCGGTAATGCTGAATAAAGCAAAAGATATTGCAAATACAATAAGAGAGCAGGGAGAAAGCCTTGGTAAATTAGAAGATAATATAAAGGATTTTCTTTTAAACACACCTAATATCCCGCATAGCTCAGTACCTGTAGGTGTAAGCGATGAAGATAATGTGGAAATAAAGAGGTGGGGTGAAATAAGAAAATTCCCCTTTGAACCAAAGAACCACTGGGATATAGGGGAATCATTGGGGATACTCGATTTTGAGAGAGGGGCCAAGATAGCAGGAACGAGATTTGTCCTCTACAGGGGAGTGGGGGCAAGATTCGAGAGGGCGCTGATTAATTTCATGCTCGATATTCATACAAAAGAAAGGGGCTATAGGGAAGTGCTTCCACCTTTTATGGTGAATAGGGATAGCATGATTGCAACAGGCCAGCTACCTAAGTTCGAGTCAGAACTATTCAAGGTAGATGGTGGAAACTACTACCTGATTCCTACAGCTGAAGTTCCTGTGACGAATATCCATAAAGGAGAGATTCTCACTGAGAAAGATCTTCCTATTTACTATGCCTCATATACACCATGTTTCAGAAGGGAGGCAGGTTCTTATGGAAAGGATACAAGGGGTCTTATAAGACAGCACCAGTTCAATAAGGTGGAACTTGTGAAGTTTGTTAAACCCGAAAATTCTTACGATGAACTCGAAAGTCTCCTCCTCGATGCTGAAGAAATACTCCAGAGTCTTGAACTTCCTTACAGGGTTGTGATACTCTGTACGGGCGAACTCGGTTTCGCTGCAGCCAAGACCTATGATATAGAGGTTTGGCTCCCCGGACAGAAAAAGTTCAGAGAGATATCATCGTGCAGTAATTTTGAAGACTATCAGGCAAGGAGGGCAAATATTAGATACAGACCAGAAGGAAAGAAGGGCACAGAATATGTATATACACTTAATGGTTCAGGGCTTGCGATAGGCAGAACAGTTGTTGCTATACTTGAGAACAACCAGCAGGAGGATGGCTCTGTTATAATACCCCCTGCCCTCAGACCGTATATGGATGGGCTTGAGAAAATAGTTCGGAGTTGAGAGTTCGGAGTTTGGAGTTAAAGATTTTTTATACGAACTTCGAACTAAGAACTTTTATATTGTAGTTATTGGAGGGATGGCCGAGCGGTTTAAGGCGGCGGTCTTGAAAACCGTTGAGCGAAAGCTCCGTGGGTTCGAATCCTACTCCCTCCGCCA
>CAKKSD010000056.1:0-27920 GCA_919902995.1 Thermodesulfovibrionia bacterium | reverse complement strand
TCTTGAAAACCGTTGAGCGAAAGCTCCGTGGGTTCGAATCCTACTCCCTCCGCCAGATATTTCATTTATAGTTTTTCTTATGAAATTCTATTAGGTATATGTCTTACATAGCCACAAAGATAGAAATTTCCATATCGGTTTTACTGAAAATTTGAAGAAAAGATATATAGAACATCAACAAGGGAAGGCACCCTCTACTGTCCCGAGGCTACCAATAGAGCTAATATTTTATGAAGCCTATAAAAATAAATATTATGCTCTCAGGAGAGAAAAATATCTAAAAAGTTCCAAAGGTAAGACAACTCTTAAAGCGATGCTAAAAGAATTTATTAACAACATTCCATAGCATCCCCTTTTTAGATAAAGGCATCGGAAATTTTCGGAGGATGCGGTTCAATTTTTTTCAAATAGACACCACCAATAAAAAACAGTAAAATAGTAGTTAGTATTTAAAAATATTTAACTAAAAACTATTCACTGACAACTGATCACTAGTAATTTTGGGAGAGGTGGCCGAGCTGGCTGAAGGCAGCCGCCTGCTAAGCGGTTGTGGGGATAAAACCTCACCCAGGGTTCGAATCCCTGCCTCTCCGCCATGAACCAGACGATTCATGGCTCCGCAGATTAGTTCGGGGTTTAGTGTTCAGAGTTATGAGGTTTAAATATTTTTCTCCGAACTCTTAACTCATAACGCTCAACTGTTGTTAACAGGGGGTTGGATGAAGAAAAAGATATTAGCACTAATAGGAGGAATCA
Source organism: Thermodesulfovibrionia bacterium (assembly GCA_919902995.1). Taxonomy (GTDB): domain Bacteria; phylum Nitrospirota; class Thermodesulfovibrionia; order JACRGW01; family JACRGW01; genus JACRGW01. Next base: position 27,164 of record CAKKSD010000056.1, on the reverse strand, counting down.
TTTTTGTAGTATCATTAGGTGCCTGTGAGAAGAAGGAAACACCTAAATCTGTTCAACAGGTACAGCCCGGTCCTATTATGCAGGGACCGATATCAAAGGATACACAGAAGGGCGTACCACACAGTGTTTCACCGATAAAAGGTGGAATACAGGTAATAGTGCCTGATTCTGTTAAGGACAAATGGAGTGGAGTGAAGATTGTTATTGAAGACAAGATTGCAAAAAAGACTAAAGAATATACACTGAATCTGAACAGCGATTTTAAAATCCCTGATTCGAATCTTAAGGTTACTATCGGAGAATTTCTGCCAGACTTTAAGATGGACGGAGATATTATCTCTTCTGCTTCTAATAAGCCTAATAACCCAGCTGTCGGGATAAGGGTATATGAAGGTGAGAAGCGGGTCTTTCCTGCCCTTGGGAGACAATGGGGATGGCTATGGGCACAGAAAGTATTTCAGGCTACCCACCCCTTTGAACATCAAAGATACAGTATTACACTCAAAGAAGGAGTGAAGAAAGGATAAAGGATGCGCCCATGGCTCAGCTGGATAGAGCAACGGACTACGAATCCGTAGGTCAGAGGTTCGAATCCTCTTGGGCGCGCCACAAATATTTTTAAATTTATGAGAACCTCTGGCCAAAGGGGTGTGGGGAAAACATTTTCCCCACGATTTCGGGGTAACAGTCCCGATGGAATCGGGACGCCAGAGGGGCAGAGCCCCTATGGGGAGTGGAGCGACGGGAAGAGGTTCGAATCCTCTTGGGCGCGACACAAAAAGAAGATATTTACTTTAGAGAAAGATATATTTTTTATGAGGATTGCCCTCGAGGAGGCTGTGATCGCCTTTAATAAGGGGGAGGTTCCTGTGGGTGCCGTACTTGTAGTCAATGGAGAGATTATCAGCCGAGCACACAATATGAAAGAGTCCCTTAGCGATCCTACTGCACATGCAGAGATTACCGCTATAAAAGAGGCCTCCTTAAAGCTAAAGAAATGGCGTCTTAATGATGCTATTTTGTATGTAACAAAAGAGCCCTGCCTTATGTGTGCAGGTGCTTTACAGAATATGAGGGCATTCCGATTAGTTTTTGGATGTAAAGATGAAAAGGGAGGGGCTGTGGAAAGTCTCTACAGTGTACTATCTGACAGACGTTTGAATCACCAGATAGAAGTTACATCAGGAGTACTGGAGAAGGAGTGCAGAGATATCCTGAGGGAATTTTTCAAAAACCTCCGCCATAATAGTTCGGAGTATTGAGTTTGGAGTGTAGAGTTTTTCACCGAACTCCGAAATCGAAACTCTTAACTCTATATTTTAAGGAGATGTGGCCAAGAGGTTAAAGGCGGCGGTCTCGAACCCCGCACCAAAATTGGAAGGGTGGCCGAGAGGTTGAAGGCGGCGGTCTCGAAAACCGTTATCCCATTAGGGATCGCAGGTTCGAATCCTGCTCCTTCCGCCATAAAGAATTTGGGATTTTGGATTTAGGATTGTGGATTTAAAAATCAGAAATCCGAAATCGCAAATCTGAAATCTAAAGCGGGAGAGGTGTCCGAGAGGCCGAAGGAGCACGACTGGAAATCGTGTAGGGGCTTTAAAAGGTTCCTCGTGGGTTCAAATCCCACCCTCTCCGCCATGCACCATATGGTGCATGGCTCCGCCAATATTCTATTAAGAAATATGTTTTATTATGTATACGTCCTAAAAAGCATAAAAGATAGCAAATTATATATAGGATATACAGAAGATTTAAAGAAAAGGATTAAAGAACATTGGGGGGGAAAAGTTTTATCTACAAAGACAAGGATGCCTGTAGAATTGGTTTTTTATGAGGCATATAGAAATAAATATGATGCTTTACGAAGAGAAAAATATCTTAAGACATCAAAAGGTAAGAGCACCTTAAAGAATATGTTAAGAGAGTTTTTCAAAAAAGATTAAAGCAGTTGTTGTTTTTCTGCAGCCGGTATCCCTGGGTCCTGCGCAGCGGAATCTGTGAACCCCGTCAGATCCGGGAGGAAGCAGCGGTAAGCAGGCACTTCCGGGTGCCGTAGGGTAACCTGGTGGGCACCGGTTGCAGAAAAACAATAGAGAGGGAACTTTTAACTATAAGGTTTAATTTATGAGCTATCTTGTTCTTGCAAGAAAGTGGAGACCCCAGGGTTTCGATGAGGTAGTGGGACAGAGAAACGTAACCCAGACCCTGAAGAATGCTATTCTGACATCAAGGGTAGCCCATGCCTTTATCTTTTCTGGGCCCAGAGGGGTTGGTAAGACTACTACTGCGAGGGTCTTGGCTAAGGCAATAAACTGTGAGAAGGGACCAACTCCTGAACCCTGCGGAAAGTGTTATTCCTGTAAAGAGATCACCGAAGGGAATTCAGTGGATGTAATCGAAATAGATGGTGCATCGAATACAGGCGTTGAAGATGTGAGAGAGTTGAGAGAGAATGTTAAATATGCCCCTTCAAGGGGAAGGGCAAAGATATATATCATAGATGAGGTTCATATGCTCTCCAATCCTGCATTTAATGCCCTTCTTAAGACTCTCGAGGAGCCTCCTTCCCATGTTGTATTTATCTTTGCAACAACTGAGCCTCATAAAATACCGGCCACTATCTTTTCAAGGTGTCAGCACTTCGATTTTCGTAGAATCCCTGAACAGGAGATTTTGGACAGACTGAAAAAGGTAACAAAAGAGGAAGGAATTTTTATTACAGATAATGGGTTTTCATTAATAGGCAGGGCGGCGGAGGGAAGTCTGAGGGATGCATTAAGCCTTCTGGATCAGGTTGTCGCCTTTGGAGGTAATGAGGTAAGGGATGAAGATCTGATAACTATCCTTGGAATAGCAGACCAGGATATTTTAAGGAATTTCTCAAAGGCTATTTTCTCGAAGGAACCCGGGAAGGCGATAACGCTCTTAGATGATCTGGTAGCCAAGGGTCAGGATCTCAGGCAGTTTTCGAAGGAAATGACAGAACATGTAAGGAACCTTATTATGGTAAAGATAGCTGAGAAGCCAGATGCGTTAATTGATCTACCAGAGGAAGATATTGAAGAGATGAAAAAGGAGGTAACAGATGTTCCCTTAGAACACCTGGAACTCCTTTTCAATTTATTCTTAAGACTTGAGGGAGATATCCGCACAAGCACCAATCCAAGATTTATTTTAGAAATGGCCCTCGTGAAGGCATCGCAGATTAAAGCTATATTATCCATAGATAGAATTATCAAGAAGATTTCTGATATTGAGGTAGGCCTCGGGGGGGTATCCGAGATTATAGAGACAAAAGACCAGAAACCAGAGACAAACAAAGACTCATTACATAGAGTAGAAACCCCGATAGAAACATCGGCAGGGTTCCAGATAGATGGCAAGGAGAAGTGGGAAAAAATAGTTGAATCCGTAAAGAAGAAAAATCAACCACTTGGTTCCAAGCTGGAAAAGGCTGTCTTTGTTGGATTTGATGATGATAAATTAACTATAGGTTTTAATGGTGGTGCAACAATATTTATTGATTCTGTAAAGAAGGCGATGAAAAAGATCACAGATACCGCTGCAGATATATGTCACAGAGAGGTTAAGATAAATATTCTTTCAATGGAGGGGAATAATTTAGCCAAAGTCCGTATGAAGAATAAGGATATGAGAGAAGAGGTCCTTCAGGATCCACTTCTTAGAAAAACCCTTGATATCTTTGAGGGGAAACTGGTAGATGTGAAATCTATAAAAGATCTTGAAGAAGAAAAGGATGGAGGAGATGGAGGATAAGATGTCTAAGAAAATGTTAGGTGATATAATGAAGCAGGCACAGATGCTTCAGGAACAGATGGCAAAAGTTCAGGAGGAAGCAGGGGCTAAAACAGTAGAGGCTGCTTCAGGCGGAGGCATGGTAAGTGTTGTGGCTAATGGTCGTGGAGAAATTATTTCTATTAAGATAGAGTCTGAGGTAGTAAATCCTCAAGATATTGAGATGCTTCAGGATTTAATTATTGCAGCTGTTAACGAAGCGTTGAAGAAGTCACAGGAGATGATGAAGGAAGAGATGGGAAGGCTAACAGGAGGACTTAAGATACCGGGTCTTTTTTGAAAACGAGGTTAACCACATGAATTCCGATGGTGTACTTAAGAAGGTAATCCAGGAACTTACAAGGCTTCCAGGCATTGGACAGAAGACAGCCCAGAGATTAGCCTTTTTCATCCTGGGAATGCCTGATGAAGAGGCAAAGTCGATTGCCAATGCAATTATAGATCTTAAGGATAAAGGGAGGTACTGCTCCAACTGCAATAATATTACAGAAGATGAGATTTGTGAAATATGTAAGGATATCAGAAGAGACCAGAAGAAGATATGTGTTGTGGAAGAACCAAGCAATCTTTACGCCATAGAGAGGACGAAGCAATATCAGGGGTTCTATCACGTTCTCCTCGGAGCACTTTCTCCTTTAGACGGTATAGGGCCTGAAGATATAAGGGTTAAAGAACTCCTCCACCGTATAGAAAAAGGAAATGTCGAGGAAGTAATTATTGCAACAAATCCAAATACAAAAGGTGAAGCCACAGCCTTATACATCTCAAGGCTAATAAGGCCATTGGGGATAAAGGTCACGAGGCTTGCCTATGGACTACCCATGGGCGGAGACCTTGAGTTTGCTGATGAGGTTACACTAACAAAGGCCATTGAAGGTAGAAGAGAGATACAATGAAAATCCTTGCTAAAGGTAACTTCCTTGTGTTAAGTTTGTAAAGTTTTCAAAGGAGGTGATTTATTTAACAAATATTTTACTAAAATTAATGTTTTAAAATTATTCCCCGGTAGCTCAGTAGGTAGAGCAGGTGGCTGTGCGAGTCGCCAAAGGCGACGAGCAGCGAATCTCTAAAAAGGTGGCGAGCAAAGAATCTCTCAAGCGTTAGAATTCCACCACAATAACTCCTCAGGCAAAGATTTTAGCATTTCTGACAAAGGTTATACGAGAAGCTGGATTAAGGTTAAGGAAGAGTTAGATAAGTGTATTTTACTGTGTGCCAATTGTCATCGCGAGATTCATGCTCAAAGTGCAGCTTTCCCGAGAAATCGGGATTGAAAAATCGGGTGAATTCAGGGAATCCTAAGTCCTGAGCTTGCCGAAGGATATGGTAACCCTGAGCGAAGTCCGCCGAAGGGATAAATGTAGGCGGAAACGTGCAGAGACTATGAGGTGAGGATCCTAACCAATAAGCCTCTATAGCGCCCGATCCCTTAAAAGAGGAACAACTCTTACGGGAATGAGATAGTCCAAGCCTTATGGAAACATAAGGGGTACTTGTAACCACCCTGTCGCTGGTTCGAGTCCGGCCCGGGGAGCCAGCAATCATATCACGAACTCGTGAGTCTGTAAATTCAGGGGAAAACTGATTGACAGTTTTCCCCTGAATCACTTGTGACGCCCCGCCCAAAAAAGAAAAAAGGCAGTGTAGTAATGTGTATTAGAAAGATATACACAGTGATCCCTTCTTTAATAGAAATTCTTCTAAGTCTGTCGAAGTATTTTTAATTTTATCCTGAGAATATCGAAGGATGGGAGCGTCGGGTTGTCAAGTCTTTTCTTGACAAATGCATTGCATTGCGTTACTATGCAATACAATGTCTATTGAACGATTAGACCGGGAGGCGTGAAAATATGCAATCTCAATTAACAGTAAGGTTATCTGATGACCTTGAGAGGGGACTTTCGGTTCTTGCAAAAAGACTCCACCTCAAACGCTCAGATATAGTAAGGATGGCACTGGAGCGATTTTTAGAGGAAATGCAGGGAAAAGAAGAAGGCATGCCTTATGAAAAAGTCAAAAGTCTTCTCGGAATTATTTCAACTGGCATTACTGATCTTGGTGAGGAACATAGAAAATACCTTTTAAAACAATTCAAAAGAAATGCATAGCATTCTTTTAGACACAGGGGCTTTTGTTGCTCTACTTGATAAAAGTGAGAAAAATCATGAACGCTGCGTCGAGTGTTTCAAAGATTTTAAAGGCATGATTCTGACTACCGAACCCGTCCTTACTGAAACCATTTATCTGCTTGGCCAGTCGCTTAAAGCACAAAAGTCTACTATTGAATTCATTCTGAAAGGTGGCGCTACTCTCGTTCCTCAATCAATGGAAAGTCTTTTAAGGGTTATTGCACTGATGGAGAAATATAGAGATATACCAATGGATTTTGCTGATGCAACCCTTGTTGCCCTTGCAGAGGAAACAGAAATAGATGAAGTTTTTACGCTGGACTTAAGAGGTTTTTATGCATATCGTATTCATGGGAAAAAGACATTCAAGGTATTGCCTGAATAAGTTCAACTTATTGTTTTCTTCTTAATGAGAATCAGAAAACCTCGTCACCCTTATTCCTACAAACCGCATATCCTTTAAATAATCATAAAAACCTGATTTTTTTACAGATCCACCAGTCGCCTGTTTTTTTGTGGTCTTCACTCCGCTTGCATGGATTAGATAGGGAATCCCCTTTTCTATCTTGATTATCCCTATATGGCCCACTATCTCACCTACGACCCTTTTATTCGGGTCTTTGATAAAATAGATTATATCGCCATCTTTAAGCCTTCTGAGAGCATCTTCCTTCATGGCTTCTTCCTTTGGAAGGATTGATACCTTCTCTTTCCCACGGCTGCCCTTTATATTAATCGTTTTACCAAGTCCCGACGAAATCTCAGAACCCCATTTACCGCTATCAATCATATCTTCTCCATACTGAAAGCGATCCTCGTAATTTATAACCTTCCCATCATTAAGAACCCCTTTTGTGAAAAATCTCAGTCTGAGTGCTTCATTTACAGCCTCTTCTGGGGTTAAAGTCAAGGCAAGTTCAACAGATCGGAAGGTATGATACATACAATCAACCCTCTCATCAGCAACGACCACTCCCTTTCTCACATATTCACCCAGGGGGTCCGGATCATAGGGTTTTCCTAAGAAGGTCTCAGCCCAGAATGCTATCCTTTCTCCTACAGGTCTATTTCCCAGGGATTTCTGAAGGATTGCCATACTTGAGAAGGAATCCTCTGCAAATAGATAATTCTGCGATATAAAAAAAAGGATAAAAAAGGAGGTTATGTACCGTACCATCTATTTTTTGGTGCCAGTAGGGCCTGCCTTTGGTGAAGGAGTTGTTTTCTTTTCTTTCTTAGAAGGTGCCTTCTTTGAGGCAAGTTCCTTAGTAAGCCTGTCCCTCTCTTCAGTGATAGATGCTAACTGTTGCTTCAATGTATCGGTCTCTTTCCCTAACTCTGCCAACTTCTTCTGGAGAGCTTCCTTTTCTTTCTGGGTTGAGATATTTTGCTGACTGAGGGTATCTCTTTCCTCTTTTACCTTTACAAAACCGATAAGACTGACAACTAATAGTACGGCAAGGATAATAGATATAACCGTAAGAATCTTTTTACCCCTTGTTGATTTTTCGCTATATTCGAGATCCCTTTCTAAATTCATTTCATCAAACCTCCGCATAAATTATAGGTTTTAAACATACCGGTTCACTTCAAATCTCCATAGTTCAACTTCTTCATCTGGGTAGATCCCCGCCTTCTGCCTTGCTATTGATATCTGTTCCTCAATGGTATCGATCCCCTCAAGGTCAGGCAGGAGAAGGCCCTTTCTCCAGTCCTTTTTGACTATTACGCCATATCTTTTTGGATCCAATTCCTCAGATCCCTTTACCCTTTCAGGTTCAGAAAGTACGTCTACCGAATAATCGATTTCATTAAGTTCCTCTTTTACTACAGAGGGAAATCTCGGATCTCTGGTTGAGGCACTGATGGCATTCTGAATAATTTCTTCAGCTACATTCCTTGTTGATGGTGAAAATGTCCCTATACAACCCCGCAACTTCCCCTTCTTCTTTAATGAGACAAAAACTCCTGCCTTCTCCTTCATCTCAGTGGTAAGGACCTCCGGAGGACTTTTTATTAGCCCTTCCCTGATATATTTCTCTACTGTTTCCTTTGCGAGTTGAACTAAGGGGTGCATTTCTAAGAGCCATAGACTCCAAGTCAATTTTCTCTATTAATTACATAATCGGCTACGGCAAATAATGCCTCCTTCAAGGGGGTATCTTCAAAAATCCCGATAGATTCCTTCGCCTTACGAAGATATTCCTTAGCCCTGTAAAGACAAAACCCCAGGGAATCATATTTATTCATGAGCATAAGGATGAACTCGAGGTCCTTAGGTTTAAAACCATTTGTCCTTATAATCTCCTTCACTCCTGTCACTTCTTCTGTTTTCCCCCTTTTAAGGAGGTGAATAAGAGGAAGGGTGATCTTTCCCTCATCAAGGTCCTTACCGAGAGTTTTACCAAGCTTCAACTCATCCGCCCTGTAATCAAGGATGTCATCGGCAAGCTGAAAGGCCATACCGAGATTCAGACCAAAGTTGGCTAAGGACTCTTCAACCTTTTTTTCTACACCGCTAATGATTGCGCCGACTCTACAGCAGGCCGAAATTAAAACTGCTGTCTTTGCCTCTACCATCTTCAGGTATTCTTCCTCGGTGATATCAGGATCATTAATTTTTAAGAGCTCTATGATCTGCCCTTCTGACATGGTTGTAGTTGCCTCTGAAAGGGTATCCATAATCCTCTGATTCTTTAGTCCAACTGCGAGTTTCAAGGCCTTTGAATAGAGATAGTCGCCTACAAGGATGCTTGCCTCATTCCCCCAGATAGAGTTTGCAACAGGCTTACCCCTTCTTATCTCGGCACTATCTATTACATCATCGTGAAGTAAAGATGCAGTATGGATAAACTCTACTATACTGGCAAGATAGATATCTGCTTCTCCTTCATATCTGCAAAACCTTGAACTTAATATAACGAGGAGGGGCCGGAGACGTTTCCCGCCGCTGATGAGCAGATGGTTACCCACCTGGGCTATCATGGGTGCATGGGATTTTAGATTTTCTTTTAGATTGGCTTCGACCTCTTTAAGGTCTTCATCGTAAAATTTCAAGACTTGTTCGATATCCATCATAAAAAACTCCTAAACAATTTAATAATAAGGGGGATGGTATTTCTTTGTCAAGGTATTTTTACCTGCTTGACGATAATGCCGTTTTTATGTTAGTGTTATACCTTAAATCTGCATTGTCCTTTTTGATAAAGAGACATTTTCATAATTTCGAGTATTATACACAGAATGGCTTTTATTAGATAATTCAGAGGCTTATATGCATGAGCTCAGAAAAGATCCTCTCTTAGGACGTTGGGTAATAGTAGCAAAGAATTTTAAAAAGGCTCTAACTGATTATATCTTTGATTCGTCTGAGTCACATAAGAGGGCCTTGGATCAAATCAGCTATCAAGAAAGGTGTGGTCTATGTTCTGGAAATGAGAATGAAACCCCTTCTGAAATAATGGCTTACAGGGAAACATCGACACTTCCAAATAGTCCTGGGTGGTGGACAAGGGTTTTTCCAAACCAATATCCTGTTCTTAAGGTAGAAGGGGAGCTGAACCGTCAGGGAGTTGGTATGTACGATAAGATGAATGGTATTGGTGCACATGAAATCATTGTCGAATCTCCTGAACATAACAAAAGTCCTGAAGAGATGGATATCAGCCAGATGGAAAGGGTAATATTGACATACAGGGATAGAATCTCTGACCTTGAAAAAGATTGCCGACTGAGATATATTTTAATATATAAAGATCACGGTTCAAGGTTTTCGGTTAACGGAACATCGTTACATCCCCATTCTCAGCTCATTGCCACCCCTGTAATTCCGAAGAAGATAAAAGAGGAACTTGACGGTGCGAAGGCCTATTATGACTATAAAGAAAGGTGCATCTTTTGCGATATAATGAAGGAAGAATTAAAGACAGGTGTAAGGATAGTGGAAGAAAGAGGTTCTTTTGTTGCCTTCTGTCCATTTGCACCCTTGTCCCCTTTTGAAGTCTGGATAATGCCAAAGAGACATACCTGTTCATTCACAGAGATTGTTAAAGAAGAGACGGTAGATCTTGCAGGAATCCTCAGGTCAGTGCTTCTAAGGATAAGGGATGTCTTGAACATGCCTGATTATAGTTATACCCTTCACACAGCCCCTAACAGGATTCCAAGAGGGGGGCACTGGCACACATTAAAAGATGATTTTCACTGGCACCTTGAAATATTACCAAGGATAACAAAGGCAGCAGGTTTCGAATGGGGGGGAGGGTTCTATATAATCTCTACCCCTCCAGAAGAGGCCGCAAGATATCTGAGAGAAAGGAAGAAGGGATGAAGATTGAAAGGATTCTTTTCCCAATTGATTTTTCAGAAGGGGCAATGAATGCCCTTGATTATGCCATCTCTCTGGCAAAGGAATATAATGCAAAGCTATATCTCTTACATGTTGTCCATGATGTATCGATGACAGCAGGCTGGCAGGTCCCTCATGTCCGCATAGATGAACTCTACCGCAGTATGGAGGAGAGTGCAAGTAAGGAATTAGAAAAATGCTGTCAGGAGGAGTTGAAGGGGGTTAAGGATATAGAGAAGATAGTTCTGAAGGGGATACCCGATGATGAGATTTTGAAAGTTGCAAGGGATAAAAAGATCGATCTCATTATAATAGGAACTCATGGGAGAACAGGTATAGACAGGCTTCTCTTTGGTAGCACTGCGGAAAAGGTTGTAAGAAAGGCACCATGTCCTGTGCTCTCTGTGAGGCTTCCTGAACACAGAATAAAGGAGATAGGATGACAGAAAAGGAAGAAAAGATTAAGGGAAATGTGGTAAAGAAAGAGAAGGAATTAGAACTTAAAGAGAAGAAAAAAACAGAGGATTATGAAATGAATATAATGAAGGGAGAAGGCCCATACCAACATCTTAAGAAAGAAAAGATGCTCGGCGGTAAAGGATGGGTTCGATTTCACCCATCTAGGGCAAAGGCAAGGAAGAAGTTAGAAGAAGAAAAATAATGATTGGCTTTTATGCCACTAATTATGGGGGAAAATGAAGGGTTATATATCAGAAAGTGCTTTTATGGATTTAGTGCTCTCCTCTGCAGAGGTATATAAAAAAGAATGCCTCGGTATTCTACTTGGCTATCGCCTTGAGGATCGTTTCATAATAGAACATGCCTTTACATATCAGACAGCCAAGAGAGGACATAAAGGCGTGAGCTTCCACAGGGGGCATAAAAAGATAGACACCCTCCTTGAAAAATTCGAGAGACTACAGGTACTCGGAGATTTTCATTCCCATACACAGTTCGGGGAGTTTAAAGGGATTGCAAATCCGAGCCCAGAAGATGTTTCTGGGATGGAGCCCGGGAAGATCTATATTATACTGGCGATAAACGATAATGAAAGGACAAGACCCTGGAAGGAGAACAGAGATAAAACTGCTTCCGGAAGTATAGGTACTTTCTATTATAAAATATCTGCCTACTACATTGACCCAAAAGACCATTTTATAAAAAAGGCAAAGATATACTGCCACTTCCCCACTGGTTTTAACGGAACAGCCTGATATAACCCCTCACATTAATCCTCTCCCCTATTGGGAGAGGGATGGGTGAGTGGTCTTACTTCGGACAAATCCCCTGATATGCACAGTAATCACATGCTATATAGGTAGGCATTGCGGAGAAATCATTTTTCCTGATGCCTTCAGAAACTTCTCTTATTAAATCTACTGTCTTAAGGAGATCCTTTTCTTTCTTGACAGTTATCCCGATAAGGCCTGATTCTATAAACCTAAGCTCGAGTTTTTCAGGGATTTTCCCAAAACGTTCTTTATAGGCAAGGGCATAAATAGAAAGCTGAAGGCTTTCCTTTGCCTTTCTATGAGCATCCTCTTCCTTGTAAACTTCAGAGGTCTTGTAATCTATAATAATTACCTCACCATTCCTGATGTCTACCCTGTCCCACCGCCCCTTTATAAGGTTTTTATCGAGGAGGAAACCAAAATCCTTTTCTATATGAGTAGGTGGATCTTTTTCTCTTTCTTCTCTGAAAAATTTCCTCAGTGCCTCCTTCCCTGTTTCGAATCTCTTCTCCTCGTGTTCCCTCGTAAGAAAACCCTCACTCCTCCAGGCCCCCTCAAAGACCCTGATTATATCCCCATCGGTCACAGGCAAGCCAGCAACCCTTCTCCTGTGATATTCTTTAATCGCCTCATGTATGGCATATCCATAGATGATAGCATGGTGACGGAGGATAGGCACCCTCAGTATGTGGACATATTTGTATTTTAAAGGACATGTTATATAGTCATCGATCTGGTAATGGCTCAAAGTAAGAATACCGTCTTCTGAGGAGGGATGCATAGATATTGCCTCTTCGTTTTGTTGTGCAAACCCCTTAAGAGCCTCAAGGGCTGAGGTCTTGATTACTGGCTCTCTAACATCAGGAAGGTCGAGGGACTCACTAATAAATCTGCTCAACTTTCTTGCCCTCTGTCCGCCGTAATTCCTCGCACATGTTAAGAACAGCTCCTTCTTTGCCCTTGTCATACCGACATAGAAGAGTCTCCTTTCTTCCTCCATATGGAAATCTCCAGCAGGGAGTATATCTTTGATAAGGGGTTCGGGAATCTCTATAGGGTCTGCCCTTTTGTCTGTAGGGAATTTTCTCTCTACAAGACCGACCATGAAGACTACAAGAAACTCCAGACCTTTTGCCTTATGTATGGTCATGACCTGGACTGCATCGGAATCGAGATCAGCTTCAGCAGCAGGAGGGTCATCACCTGCCTCAATCATGAGATCAAGGTGGTCAACAAATTGTGGAACCCTGTCGAGGAGTGTAATAAACCCAAAATTCTTAACTATCTCGAAAAACCTTGCTATGTTCTGGACCTTTTCATCAGATTGAGGGTTTCCCTCCTGGCTTAACCTTGCAAGATAACCACTTTCGATAAGAGATTTATATAATAGTTGTCCTGTAGGGAAATCCTTAGAAAGCTCGACATATCTTTGTATATCCTCCATCAATTTCTGGATCGTAGCTTTACCCTCGACAGAAATCTCTTCAAGTTCAGGTATTTCATCAAGATGGGAGAAGATATAATGGAGAGTCTGGTTCCCTCTCGATGCCCTGTTCATACAGAGAATGAGGTCTGACATTTTCAGCCTATAAAGTTCAGAGCTTGCAAGATGGTAAAGGCTTACGCTATCCCCAAACCTTGATATAGATTTAAGAAAGGCAATGAGGAGTTTAACTTCCGGTCTTATGTAAAGACCCCTGTTACCTGTAAATCTGAAAGGAATGCAGTTCATGTTAAATGCCCTTAGTATTGGGTCAGCATCATTATTTGCCCGTACAAGAATAGCCAGGTCTTTATATCTGTAATCTGAAGCTATCTTTTCCTTTATCAGTTTTGCAATACCATCTGCTTCACTCGATACAGTATCGTAATGTAAAAAGGTGACAGGAAACCCTTCCTCATGAGCTATTAGTCTCTTGTTAATCCTATTCTTTACCTCAAGTCTATCAGGGTTGTTATGCTGGATTAGCCGATAGGCAGAGTCAAGAAGTCGCTGTCCTGACCGATAATTCCTTATAAGCACTACCTGTTTTGCATCGGGATAATAATTCATAAAGTTAAGGATATTGCTTATTGCTGCACCCCTGAACTTGTAAATACTCTGATCATCATCACCAACCACTGTAATATTTTTGTATCTTTCAGAGAGGATTTTTACAAGCTGGAACTGGGCATAGTTTGTATCCTGAAATTCATCCACGAGGATATACCTGAATCTGTCCTGATATCTTCTAAGAATTGATGGATGGTTTCTGAAGAGATTCAGGGTGAGGTTTACCTGATCCCCGAAATCTACAAAACCTTCCCTTACCATGAGGTTCTGATATGTTCTATAGGTTTCAGCGATCTCTAACTGTTTTGAAGCGATTTCGGTAAGTTCTTTGTCATTGTTCGTAGTCGCATTTTTCATTAGATCTTCGGCATAGATGAGATATTCCTCAGGACTTATATCTTCATCCTTAGTCCTGCTTATTACCTTCAGTATTGCCTCTATATGTTTTGTAGGATTACCTAATGGTCTGTAATACAATAAGGGGAAATCAAATAGGTGTTCCTTGAAGAATATCGCTTGCTCGGGCTGTGAAAGGACTCTGAAATCAGGTGTGAGACCGACTTCAAGGGCATGTTCTCTGAGGACTCTATCACCGAAAGAGTGGAATGTGCTTATCCATACATCGGCGTAACCATAGGGGAGAAGGATATCAGCCCTCTCTTCCATCTCGAGGGCAGCCTTCTCAGTAAATGTGAGGGCAAGGATTTCTTCGGGCCTTGCTTTCTTTGAGGATATAAGGTGGACGATCCTCTGCGTGATGACTGTGGTCTTTCCTGTTCCTGCACCAGCAATGATAAGGAGGGGCCCTTCTCCATATTCAACAGCCTCTTTCTGTTCATCATTAAGTTCCATTTCTATTAGTCAAAGGCTCTTCGGGACATTAACCCCGTTAGAAATATTATTTTTATTTCTAACGGGATAAACTCTCAGCTTTTTTCTTTCTTTGGATTTTTTTGAAGGTATTTTTCATAGAACAGGAAAGTAGTTCTTAAAAAATCTGATCGGCTCTTATTCTCCTTTTTTGCCATCCTGTCTATCCGCTTAAGCAGGCTATCCGATATTACGATATTAATGCGCCCCATAAGAACCTCCGGTTAGATAAAATGTTGGTTAACTGTTTGGATGAATATTGACTATTAAACTTTAATCCATCTTAAGGTGAGTAGTCAACAAATATTTACTTTAACGAAGAGCAAATTCCATACCAGGATAATATAAAAATGGATATATCCCTTATTGACAAAAAAATACAGGAATGGTATTTAAACTCAGATAATTGTTATCGATCATAGGATAAGCCTATAAACGCGTAACCCTTATTTTGCCGGCGTGGTGAAACTGGTAGACGCACCGGACTCAAAATCCGGCGGGGGCAACCCCATGTCGGTTCGACTCCGACCGCCGGCACCAGTTTAAAATCTTGATGATACATTCGTTAAAAATAGGATTCAGCTTTGGCATAACATCAGGGATAATCACAACACTCGGATTGATTGTAGGTTTACATTCAGGCACCCATTCGAGGCTTGCGATTATAGGTGGTATATTGACAATAGCAATCGCAGATGCCTTTTCTGATGCACTGGGTATTCATATCTCTGAGGAATCCGAGAATAAACATACCGAAAAGGAAATATGGGGATCGACAATAGCTACATTTTTTTCGAAATTTGTTTTTTCAGCGACTTTCATCATCCCTGTCCTTTTATTTTCACTCACAACGGCAGTTATCGTGGGTATTATATGGGGACTCTCTCTCCTTGGAATATTCAGTTATTACCTCGCAAGGGAACAGAATGCAAAACCACATAAGGTAATCATCGAACACTTGCTGATAGCTATACTGGTTATGATTATATCACACTATATCGGTGACTGGATCAGGGAGACCTTTGGTTAGATGTGAAGTAAATTAATATCCTTATTTCCCAATTACTTAAACATCAGTGGATTTTTCTTGACCCAACTGCCACTTTTCCCTAAAATCATCACAAAAAGACGCATGTGACATAAAAACAATGTTATGCCAAAAAATATACTTTAACCGCTTCAATTTATGTTATTATAATTTTAAAGAAACCGATGTGTGAGGTGAAAAGATGAGAACCAAATTAAAAATGATTTACTGGAAAGGTGAGAAATTCTGGGTAGGGAAACTCCTTGAGCATCCTGAAATAATGACCCAAGGTGAAACATTGGAGGAACTTGAGGGAAATATGAAAGATGCGTATATGCTCATGACAATGGAGGATGTTCCTGAAAAACATAAAGTTAAAGAACTTACCCTTGCAGTATGAAAAGAAAGGACCTGATCAAAAGGTTAAATGATTCTGGATGTATTCTCATAAGACATGGAAGTCGTCACGATTTATACAAAAACCCTGCAACGGGCAAAAAGCAAACCTGTCCCAAGACATAATGAAATAGACGAAAATCTTGCACAGCATATTATAAAAGAATTGACATAACAAAAAAATACACCGGAAGGATGATAGCCACCACTGATTTTAGGAGTTATAACCTTCCCTTTGTGGACGGAATTCCCTTTATCCTCGGATCGATCTTCGTGGCCTGATCGAGGGCGCGTCCGAATGCCTTAAAGACCGCCTCGAGAATATGATGCGTATCCCTTCCGTACATTAGATTTATATGGAGTGTGATTCCTGAGTGGTTCACGATAGAGCGGAAGAAGTCTTCGACAAGATCAGGATCGAATTCCTTAAGTTTAGACTTCTTGGGTAATTTTACATTATAGATTAAATATGACCTTCCGCTTATATCGATAGATACACTTGCGAGCGTCTCATCCATCGGGACAGTGGCCTCTCCATACCTCCTTATTCCCTTCTTATCCCCTAATGCTTTCTTTATTGCATCACCCAGCACTATACCTATATCCTCAACAGTATGGTGATAGTCAACCTCTGTATCACCCTTAGCCCTGAGCCTTAAGTCAAAAAGCCCATGTCTTGAAAAAAGGGAGAGCATATGATCAAGGAATGGGATACCTGTCTTTATATCGTAATCTCCCTTCCCATCAATTTTTAAATCAACCTTTATATCTGTCTCTTTCGTCTTTCTTGGTAAGGATGCCTTTCTGGTCATAAATCCCCCTTGGTTAAATAAGAGTTCTTAATGCCTCTAAGAAATACCTGTTTTCAAAAGAAGTCCCAACAGTCACCCTCAGGCAGTTATTCAACAGCCCCTTTCCGAAGGATCCTGTGGACTGGTTCATATTCCTTATAAGTATACCTTTCTTTATTAAACCCTGATAGATTTTATTTGCATTCTTACTCGTTCTGAAAAGGATAAAGTTTCCCTCTGAAGGAAATGGCGTAATCCCATCGACCCTTCTAAGTCCTTTGTAAAGTCTCTCTCTTTCTCTTATAATCGCCTTTATCTGTTTATCTATCACATTTCTATTCTCTAAGACCACCTTTGCTGCTGCCTGGGAGAGGCTGTTAACATTATAGGGTAAGCGAACCTTATTTATCTCCTTTACTATCTCTGGCCTCGCTATAAGTATCCCGACTCTGAGTCCGGCAAACCCTATCTTTGAGAGTGTTCTGAGGATAATTAGGTTTTCATATTTTTTGATCAGGGGAAGAAATGTTTTTTTAGAGAAATCGAAATATGCCTCATCAACAACAACGGCAGTTTTATCCCTTTTGATAATCTCTATAATCTTCGATTCTGAAAAAAAGTTCCCTGTCGGGTTATTAGGATAACTCAAAAAGATTACCCTATGTCTATCTTTCTTTATTGCAGTTAGCATCGAATCTATATCAAGATCGAAGTCTCCCTGAAGTGGTATCTCAATTGGTATCTGGCCGAGTGCCTTTGTAATTATTCCATACATGGAGAATGTCGGAACAGGATAGAGGACTTTTCCCTGAGTGCGACCAAAGGTAGTTATTATTGACTGTATAAGTTCATCCGATCCATTGCCGAGCATGACATTTTCAACCTTTACTCCGTTCTGGCCTGCTATGATCCTCTTTAATTCCTTTGCCCCCGAATCCGGATAACGGTTGAAAAGAAGGGGCTTTAAAGCCTTTAACATTTTATTCCTGATTGTTCCCGGTATAGGGTAAGGATTTTCCTGGGCGTCGAGCTTTATATCGCAGGGTATCTCAAGTGCATCATAGGGTCTGAGCCCCCTAACCTCATCCCTTACAAGGTTTATTATATTTCTTTTTCCCATAATCTTTTCCATGCTGTTTTCCTGGGTATAATAGTTTAAAAATTATAACATAACTCTGATCTATATTCTTTCTTTTTAAAATTATGTTATCATAAATCTCTTATGGGAAGAAAAAAGATATTTATTGTTTTATTAGTGATTTTATTAGAAGCCGTTCAAGTTAAGGCACAAATCCCTGCGGTAAAACCGAAGGAAGCGACACTGATTCTAAGACATCAGAGTTATCCAACATATACAAGGATTGTTCTTGAAGGCGATGAAGAAATTCTCAGGGAATCAAAGGTGTTAAGGGGAGGCATAGAGTCCCAGTTTTCAATTGAATTCAAAAAGAAAGGATTCTTCATTAAACCACCAACTTTATCTATAAAAGATGGGCTGGTTAAATCTATTGAATTCATAGATAAAGGAGAAAAAAATGTCCTTAATATAATCCTTGAGATGGAACCGCATAATTATAAGAGCTTTTTCCTTAAGGATCCGTCAAGAAGGGTACTTGATATTTTTAGGGGGACTGTAATATCCACTGCTCTTAAGGCTGTTGTTGTTATAGATCCAGGTCATGGAGGATCAGATATTGGTGCCAGAGGACTGTCCGGTCTTCAGGAAAAGGTTCTTACCCTCGATATAGCCGTAAGAATAAAAAAAATCCTCCAGAAAAATCCTGATATAAAGGTTATTCTTACAAGGAGTAGTGATATGGCAATCCCGTTGAGGGAGAGGGCCTTCATAGGAAATAATAATAAAGCAGATCTGTTTATCTCGATTCACGGGAATAATTCCTTTGGTAAATCGAAAAAGGACTTCGTCATCTATCTTCTTCCGACCACAGAATCAAAGGAAGAGAAGGATAAAATATCATATTTATGGGACATTCAGTATAAAAGTTCTATTAAAGAAAGCAGTCGCCTTGCTGAATCTATTATGGAGTCTTTGAAGAAAGCCGGTGGCGAGGATATTATTATAAAGGAAGCTCCCCTTATCGGACTTATGGGCGTAGAGGCCTCTTCTGTCTTTGTAGAAATTCCCATGGGTCCCGAAGATGAAAAGAGTTTACAGAAGGAATCTATTAAAAATAAGATTGCATCTAATCTTGTGGATGGCATCATTAATTTTATTAAAAAGAAACCGGAGACAAGCAGACCCGAAGAGAGAACTCATGATGGCGCCTATAAAGGGTTCTGATAAGAAAAAACACATCACCAAGTTTCAGATCATCCTGATCTTTTTTCTGATAGTTATAGGTGTTATTGGAGTATTTTACTTCTTTATTCCATGGTTATCCTCTCAGCCAGTACGTCTAATAGAAACAAAGACCAAAGTTGGTATTTCAGAAGGAAATAAAATTAAAATGACACTCTTCTTCTCTTTAGAGGATAGACTTGCAACAGAGGAACGAGAGGTGCCTCTGAGATCAGGAGATTTAAGGGCTCAGGTTGGAGATATCTTAAAAGAACTGGTTAAAGGGCCCGTAAAGAATCTCAAGCTCACCCCACTCCTTCCAGAAGAGACTAAGATCAAGGGTATCTTTATTGATAGTAATGGTATATGTTATCTTGACTTTAGTAGAGATATACAGGAAAAGTTCCCTGGAGGGGTATGGACAGAGTTCTTAAGTCTTTATTCGATCGTGAATACCCTGGCTACCAATTTCCCGGGGATAAAAGGTGTTCAGATTCTTGTAGAGGGATACGGAGTTGAAACTTTGGCAGGACATATAGATATCCGTTATCCCTTACATCCAAGGGAAGATCTGATAGTTAAATGACCCATAACATCAATAAGGCGATAGGTATCTTCGATTCTGGTATAGGAGGACTTACCGTTCTAAAAGAGATAATTCAGAGACTGCCTAAGGAGGATACAGTCTATCTCGGCGATACAGCCAGGGTTCCTTATGGTACAAAATCACCAGAGACTGTAACGAGGTATTCCTTTGAAAACACTTCTTTTCTTCTGAAACATGATATAAAGCTCCTTGTTGTTGCCTGCAATACCTCTTCAGCGATAAGTCTTAAACAAATAGAAAAAACCTTGTCCATTCCTGTTATCGGTGTTCTTGAACCCGGGGCAAAGGCTGCGTTGAAGGCAACAAAATCGAAAAGGGTTGGTGTGATAGGAACAGAAGCAACGATAGGAAGCGAGGCATATCCAGATGCCATTATGAAACTTGACCCTGGAATAGTGGTTATTGGTACTCCCTGCCCTCTATTTGTACCTCTGGTAGAGGAGGGCTGGACAGATGATGAGATAACTTTAATGGTTGCAGAGAGATATTTAAATCCCCTGAAAAGAGAGGAGATAGATACACTACTGCTCGGTTGCACACATTATCCCTTACTTAAGGATATTATTAAAAAGATAATGGGAGATGGTGTTTCCCTTATAGATTCTGCACAGGAAACAGCGATAGAGGTAGAAAGAATCCTTTCTGAAAAAAGGATATTAAGGGAATCCTCACACAAGGGTAGTCGTGAGTATTTCGTTACCGATGCTCCGGGAAGATTCATAAATTTAGGAGAGAGGCTTCTCGGAATTCATATTGATAATGTAAAACAAATTAATACTTAAGTAAGAGGATATTTATGAGGATAGATGGAAGAAAATACGATGAGATAAGGACAGTAAAAATTACAAGAAATTTTATTAAACATGCCGAGGGATCTAATCTTATAGAGATAGGAGATACGAAGGTTATCTGCACAGCCACAATTGAAGATAAAGTGCCACAGTTCCTTAAGGATCAAAAGAGAGGTTGGATTACAGCAGAGTATGCTATGATACCGAGGTCTGCCCTGTCGAGGATAGCGAGGGAGTCTTCCATGGGGAGGATTGGTGGAAGGACACATGAAATCCAGAGACTAATAGGCAGGGCATTGAGATCTATTGTGGATCTGTCTCTCTTCGGTGAAAGGACTTTCTGGATGGACTGCGATGTTATCCAGGCGGATGGTGGTACAAGAACAGCTTCGATAACAGGAGCATACATAGCCCTTGCCGATGCAATAGATTATGCGATTAAGAATGGCATAATAGGGAGGAACCCATTAAAGGATTACCTGGCCGCTGTAAGTGTGGGTATAATAAAGGGCGAGGTAGTTCTCGATCTATGCTATGCAGAGGATTCCCAGGCAGAGGTTGATATGAATATAGTAATGACAGGCTCAGGCAATTTTGTCGAGATCCAGGGAACAGCAGAGACAGTGCCTTTCAGTAAAGAGCACATGGATAAGATGATAACCTTAGCCAGAAAAGGTATAAGTAAACTTATCGAGATGCAGAAAATTGAAATCGGCAAAACTTCTCTAATAAGAATTGATTAAAGGCTGAAAATCTTATACCCCTCTTTTAGTAATTTATGATAAATTTATCTGAACCATTAACTATTAGGGAGACCCTTCTGGGGAAAATTATAGCCATAGCTAACCAGAAAGGCGGGGTTGGAAAGACAACGACCGCAATAAATGTCTCTGCCTCACTGGCAGCCGCAGAGAAGAAGGTACTTCTTATAGATTCTGACCCTCAGGGTAATGCAACAAGCGGAATGGGTATAGAGAGGAACGGTGCCAGAACCCTATACAGTCTTTTCACAGGAGATGGTGATATTAAGAACCTGAAACTCAAGACGGATTTATCCTATCTCGACGTTATCCCGGCAAATATTGATCTCATAGGTGCTGAGATAGAGCTTGTTGGGAAGAATGGAAGAGAATCAATTCTGAGGGACAGACTGGAGGAGATAAAGGATGAATATGAATTTATAATTATTGACTGCCCCCCTTCTCTTGGCCTCCTGACAGTAAACGCCCTGACCGCTGCTGACTCTGTCCTTATCCCTGTCCAATGTGAATATTATGCGATGGAGGGACTCACACATCTCATAAATACCATACACCTTATACAGAACTCTCTAAATCCATCCCTTAAGATAGAAGGGATACTCCTAACAATGCATGATATAAGAAATAATATATCGAATCAGGTTGTATCTGAGATAAGGAGACATTTTGGAAAGAAGGTCTTTAATGCGATCATTCATAGAAATGTGACACTCAGCGAAGCCCCAAGTCATGGAAAGCCAGCCATTCTATATGATATAAAATCGAGGGGTGCCCAGAATTATCTGGATCTTGCAAAGGAGGTGATAAGGCATGCCAAAAACAGCGTTAGGTAAGGGCCTTGGGGCATTAATACCGGATATAAAAGGTGCGGGTGTTGCAGAGATTGACATAAAAGATATTAAGCCCTCGGAATATCAGCCAAGGAAAAGGTTCGATGAAACCCAGCTTGAGGAATTGACATTATCTATAAAAGCTAAAGGTGTTATCCAGCCTATAATCGTCAGAAGGACTGATGATGGTGGCTACAGTCTTATTGCTGGTGAGAGGCGGTGGAGGGCCGCGAGGATGGCAGGACTCAAGAAAATTCCTGCCGTAGTGAGGGATGTAACAGAGGCAGAAAGGGTTGAACTCGCCCTAATAGAAAACCTTCAGAGAGAAGACCTTAATCCGATTGAGACTGCAGAGGCCTGCAACCGCTTAATAAAAGATTTTCACCTCACACAGGAAGACCTTTCGAAAGTCCTCGGTAAGCAGAGATCCTCTATAGCAAATTATCTTAGACTTCTAAAACTCCCTTACGATGTAAAGCAGTGGATTACAAAGGGGGATATTACCATGGGCCATGCCAAGTCGCTACTTTCTCTCGAGAAATCTGGAGACCAAATAGACGCCGGAAGAAGAATTATCAAGAAGGGGCTTTCTGTAAGGCAGGCAGAATTCATCGTAAGGAGGATGCTCAAGCCCAAGACTACAATAAAAAAGAAAAAAGATTTCCATTTCTCCGACCTTGAAGAGGGTCTTAAAAGGTTTTTGGGGACAAAGGTGAATATCCAGCGAAGGAGAAAGGGTGGTAAGATAGAGATAGAATATTACTCTGATGATGATCTCACAAGAATAATAGAGATCATGAAGAAAGGAGGATTAGATGTTTAAAAAGAAAAAGGATGAAATTAGCTCTATTCTTAGATCAAAAAAGGATGAAATTAAGAGTAACGAGGTTGTGGCCTTTCTTGATAAGGGGATAGAATTTAAAGGGGTGTTAAGTTTCGAAGGGACAATAAGGATAGATGGAAGGGTAGAAGGAGAGATAGTATCTCCTGAAGGGACACTGATACTCGGTGATGATGCATTTATTAATGGTAGAATAAATGTGAGTACCCTTATCAGTCACGGTAAGTTACAGGGTGATGCAATTGTAAAGAATAAGATAAACCTTCTATCAGGAAGCACCCTAAATGGTAATATTAAGACTCCTATTCTTGTGGTGGAAGAGGGGGC
The DNA here is from genome assembly GCA_919902995.1 of Thermodesulfovibrionia bacterium. Taxonomy (GTDB): domain Bacteria; phylum Nitrospirota; class Thermodesulfovibrionia; order JACRGW01; family JACRGW01; genus JACRGW01. The sequence goes on along the minus strand of CAKKSD010000056.1, from coordinate 4,046 downwards.
TTTCTTTGAAGGACAAAGTTTTATGTCCAAAGAGGATAAGGTAGTTCAATCAGAACTTACCGAGTCCGATAAGAAAGAGTTTGTTCCTTATGGAAACCCATAAAAATGGGATGAAGAAAAAAGATTTAAGGAGAATACTCCCAAGCAGAACCATTCGCTTCACTCTAAATTCTTATTATTATATATCACTACGAATGACATAAAGGTAACAGTTAGGACAGATGATCGAGAAACTCTTTAAACTTAAAGAGTCAGGAACTACAATACCGACAGAGGTTATTGGCGGGCTTACGACCTTTATGACCCTTTCATATATTATTTTTGTTCAGCCTGCTGTTCTCTCTACAACAGGGATGGACTTTGGTGCAGTTATGGTTGCTACATGCCTCGGCTCAGCCATAGCATGTATCCTTATGGCATTACTTGCAAATTACCCAATAGCCCTTGCTCCTGCAATGGGACATAACTTCTATTTTGCCTTTACGATATGTGGCGCAACAGCTATTGGGGGCCTCGGTTATCCCTGGCAGGTCGCCCTTGGTGCAAATTTTATATCAGGTGCATTATTCGTAGCCCTTTCTGCATTCAAATTTAGGGAAAGGATAATTAATGCAATCCCTGACTCCTTAAAACATGCGATCTCAGTCGGCATCGGGCTCCTTATCACCCTCGTTGGTCTTGAGTGGGCAGGGATAGTGGTTGACTCTCCGGGGACTCTTGTTGGTCTCGGTAATCTTAAAAGCACACCTGTCCTTGTCTCGATATTCGGGATTTTATTTATATCAGTCCTGATTGCAAGGAAGGTGAAGGGTGCTATACTCTGGGGTGTACTCTTGACTGCTGTTATCGGACTTATTTCAGGGGTGGTTAAATATCACGGGATCCTCAGTCTTCCTCCTTCCATTGCACCGACCTTCGGGAAACTTGATATCTCTGGGGTATTTAGGCAGATGGACTTTATCACTGTCATATTCGTCCTCTTCTTTCTCGATCTCTTCGATACAGTCGGGACGCTTGTAGGCGTCGGGACCCAGGCAGGGTTTATGAAAAAGGGAAAGCTACCAAGGGCTGGACGGGCATTGATGTCTGACGCCATCGGGACTGTGGGAGGGACTGTCCTTGGAACATCCACAGTAACAAGTTACATAGAGAGCGCAGCAGGGATACAGGCAGGAGCGAGGACAGGGCTCGCAAATATAGTAACTGCCATTTTATTAATCGGGGCGCTCTTTTTCTATCCCTTAGCGAAAATGATTGGCGGTGGGTACGAGGTCGCAAAAGGGGTTTATCTCTATCCCGTGATTGCACCGGCACTTATAATTGTTGGTGTGTATATGATGAAAGGGGTTAGAGATATAAAATGGGATGAACCTACAGAATCAATCCCTGCCTTCCTTGCCCTTATCTCTATGCCTGTTACATTCTCTATAACCGAGGGCATCGCCTTCGGGTTTATATCCTATACGGTTATAAAGATTCTGAGTGGTAGATACAAAGAGGTACCTGCGGTTGTATACATCTTTGCAGTGTTATTTATAATAAGGTATGCCTTTCTGAAAGGTTAGAATGTTCCACGTGGAACATTTAATGTGCTGTCAGTCGAAGACCCGACCCATAGGGAGGAATAACCTTGCCATGTCTGAGTCTTAACAGATATTCTCAAATTGAAAATGAAAGATTGGCTTAACAACGATCCGAAAAATGTCTTGACAGAAGAAAGGGGGGTGGTATAATTTACAGTAGAAAAAAGAGGTAGATATGTCAGAAGTTCAAACTGCTTCAAATAGTGTGATTTCTCCGAAGGATCCTGTGGATCGGGTGCACAAGACTACACAAATTGCCCAGCCTCCAACACAGATACCCTCCATATCAAAAGTGAAAGTAAGCAGAGACACCTCAGGCAGGATAACCGTTGCATTTCCCTATGACCCTTCACGAATCTCAAAAATCAAAACTATAGAAGGACACAAGTGGAATCCTGATATGAAACACTGGAGTTTCCCGGATTCGGAAGGAGTAGTCCATAAAATTCTAAAGGTATTTGGTCAGGAACAGGTTCATCTAGACCCAGCCCTCCAGGCAAATCTATTCCCTATAATACTTGACAAGTTGCGTGAAGCAGTTCAATCGCGTCACTACAGCAGAAGAACTGAACAAACATATGTCAACTGGGTCAAACGTTTCATTCACTTCTATAGCAATCGTGACCCATTGGAAATGGGAGAGAAGGAGGTCAACGCATTTTTATCGCACCTGGCTATCAATGAACATGTAAGCGCCTCTACTCAAACGCAGGCTTTGTGTGCCATTGTGTTTCTCTACCGTCACGTTTTAAACAAGGATATTGGTTTACTGGAAGGATTGATTCGTGCCAAAAAACCGAAAAGGCTGCCTGTTGTTTTGACAAAACAGGAAGTTAAAGCGGTTATAGGATTATTAGAAGGTGATAAATGGTTAATGGGTATGCTGCTGTATGGCGCAGGCTTGCGGTTGATGGAATGCCTGCGTTTAAGAGTGAAGGACATAGATTTTTCCACTAACCAAATCTTGATTCGGGATGCTAAAGGCAACAAGGATAGAGTGACTATGCTTCCATGCTCCGTGAATGTCCCTCTTGCTAAACATTTGAAACGAGTTAGACAAATTCATCAAAAGGACTTACAAGAAAGTTTTGGGCGTGTTAATATGCCTTACGCTTTAGACCGGAAATATCCCAATGCTGGAAAAGAGTGGGGTTGGCAATATGTTTTTCCTGCTTCTACACGTTTTGTTAATCCACAAACTGGCGCTCAGGGAAGACACCATGTTCATGAGTCAGTTTTGCAGCGGGCAGTGAAAGAGGCAGTGCATAATGCTGATATTACAAAATTTGCAAGTTGTCATACATTCCGACATTCATTTGCAACACATTTATTGGAAGATGGTTACAACATCAGGACTGTTCAGGAATTACTCGGCCACAAGGATGTCAGCACAACTATGGTTTACACCCATGTGTTGAATCGTGGAGGGAAGGGGGTACTTAGTCCGGCAGACAAACTCTGAAAATCGGCTTATACTGCAAAAATCGCTGTATAAGACAAATTAGGAAAGTATGATTGTTTTAGTATAACCTATTAGAACTTTTGGATTTATGGATTTAACAACATGAAATATACGGATGATATATACTGCAGAAATTGCAGTATTTGTCAGATTATTTAGGCAGTATAATACATGTTAGGCGAAGATAGCCAATCACAACAATAGGAGGATGGTATGAAAAAATCAATTTTCAGTTTAATAGTTGTTGCGTCTTTACTATGCCCTTCTTTGAGTTTTGCTGCTGACCTTGAGGTGTATGACAAGGATGGTAACTATTCCTACGGTAAAGTAAAAGAAGGTGGGCGAATTGAGGTGTATGACAAGGATGGTAACTATTCCTACGGTAAAGTAAAAGAAGGTGGGCGAATTGAGATGTATGATAAGGATGGTAACTATTCCTACGGTAAAGTAAAAGAAGGTGGGCGAATTGAGATGTATGATAAGGATGGTAACTATTCCTATGGTCGGGTCAAATAACCTAAGATATTCTTTATTTGACTTTGCTTTTATTCCCCCTTATCCCTTAATTCGGAGGACACAATACTTAATTCTTCAAGATAGTTTGTGGTCTCATATTTGTAAGTGCAATAATATTAGCAAGTTCGCCTAACCAGTCACTCCACCTGACCGCCAACAGCGTGGCGGTTTTTGAAAGGCTTTGCCCCGCATTTAAGCAGGTGGTTTTTCAAAGCTTGGTGCCCCGCACTGTTGGCGGCAGGTGAGCTTTACGTTGGGCGTCAGCAGTTTTTGAGCCGTTGCCCGTTTTATCGCTTTCGCCAAATAGAATTTCTCGGCCAAGGAAAGGCAGTCGTTCCCGCCTATCTTCAAGAATGAGGCTCCGTTACACGTCCAGAGGCGAATATCTTTGTGCTTGGTGTGCGCGAACTCAGGAAAAGAAAAGGGGACCGTTGTTCATGCTCACTAATTAGGTAACTCTTTTGGTATAGTAAAAATCAACCAAA
>CAKKSD010000055.1 GCA_919902995.1 Thermodesulfovibrionia bacterium | reverse complement strand
TTGTCATTCCTGCCCCGCATCAAAGTGCGGGATAAACTCCAGCAGGAATCCAGAGGAAAGAACTGGATTCCGTGTCAAGCACGGAATGACGTAATATCGGACATTTATTATACAGCTTTCAATAATTATTTAAGTTTCTATCAACAACTTCACCAATCCTGTTATCAATATATTCGCCAGAGTCAGGGGGATGAATAATTTCCATCCTAATCCCATAAGCTGGTCATACCTGTATCTCGGGAGTGTTGCCCTTATCCAGAGATAGAAGAATATGAAGGCATAAACCTTTATCAGTAACCATATAACAGGAGGCACCTTCGAAAAGAACCAGAAGTCAGGACCTTTCCATCCACCGAGGAAGCATATAGCAGCCAGGAAGGACATAAGAACCATCCCGATATACTCGGCAGCATAGAAAAGGGCAAAACGCATCCCTGAATATTCGACAAAATAGCCTGCAACAAGTTCGCTCTCTGCCTCAGGAAGGTCAAAGGGTGCTCTGTTTGTCTCTGCAAGGGCTGCCATGAAAAAAACAAAGAAACCGATAGGCTGTACAAATAAATACATTCCGAAAGGCATATTTTCCTGTGCCTTTACGATATCAAGGAGGTTTGCAGAGCCTGCAAGGAGCATTACACCAACAAGGCTCAGTCCCATAGCGATCTCATAACTTAAGACCTGTGCTGATGACCTCAGACCTCCGAGGAATGAATATTTGGAGTTTGACGCCCAGCCTGCGAGAATAATACCATAAGCACCAAGAGAGGAAAGGGCGAGTATGTAAAGAATTCCTATATTAATATCGGCAATAATGAAATCCTCCCAGAAGGGTATTACCGCAAGGGTGGCAAGGGCGGCAGTCAGGCTTATCACAGGGGCTATGAAGAAGATAGGCTTATCCGCATTTGCAGGAATTATATCTTCCTTGAAAAATAGCTTTATTCCGTCAGCAATCGGTTGAAGTATTCCATGGGGGCCTGTTCTCATGGGGCCGAGCCTTACCTGCATATGGCCTATTACCTTACGTTCTACATAGCTTAGATACATACCATTAATCATCGCAAAATTTACTACTATAAAGACCTTTATAATAATTACCAATATATCTAAAATAGGTGAGTTAGCAATTACTGGAGGTAGTATAGTCTTAAAAAACTCTGTCATTCGTACTCCCTCTTTAATATCTTTATTTCACACCCATCGATTGCAGGTGTTTTTGTGATGGGGTCGATCTTATAGGGTATTAAACCCATGGCTCCTTTTTCTATGAAATTATTTGTCAATAGGACGGTAAAATCAGGTATATTTCTATCTATCTTTATGGGTAAAATGATTTGGGCTTTTTCTGTTTTTATGGTTACCATCTCGCCATCTTTTACGCCTGATCGTTCCGCAACATCATTGTTTATCTTTGCACAAGGCTCTTGATATATACTGTTTAAGGCTGTAGAATATCTACTCATAGTACCTGAGAGAAACATATGTTTCTCAATAGTGAGATAGAGTTTTTCCTTTCCTGATGGACTCCAGGATTTAGTTAATGGCCAATCTCCTGCCCCAAGTTTATGCCGTAGTGGTGTGCCCTTATAGGGCCACACATCTAAGCCTTTATCTAAATCGTCGTATGTAAGTCCTGAGTGAAGAGGAGAGACGGTAGATATCTCTTTCATGATATCCAGAGAGGAGTCGTACTGTATTTTGAACCCCATCTTTTTCCCTATCTCTGATAGTATCCTCCAGTCTTCCATTCCCTGCCTGTCCAAGGACTTTCTTAATCTCTGGATTCTCCTCTCGAGATTCGTATATGTTCCTTCCTTTTCTACCCATCCCAGCGATGGTAATACTACATCAGCAATCTCTGCTGTCTCTGAAAGGAATATATCCTGAACAACAAGGAATTCGAGATTCTGAATGGAGGATTTAACAAAGGCATTATCAGGGAGGTTATACAACGGATTTCCGCCCATGATATACAGTGCTTTTAAAGAACCGGAGTTTGCTCCTTCTATCATCTCAAATACTGTTAACCCTGGTTTAGGAGGTATTTCATAGCCCCATAGTTCTTCATCCCTCTTCCTGAAACTCTCTATATCAAGGGGTCTTCCACCAGGAAGTGTGTCAGGGAGACAACCCATATCTATAACGCCCTGTTCATTAGGTTTTTCTGCCAGAAGATAAATCCTTGCATTGAGCATATAGGCGATAGCAGTAAGGAGAAAAAGATTTGTCCTTACATCTGTTCGCTGGACAATATCTGGGCCGATAATCAATGATACAGAAGAAATAGATGAGAGCTCTTTTATTATTCTGTTCAGATCACTACCATTTATTCTGCAGACCTTTTCTACATCTTTCAGTGTTGCTCCTTTAAAATTATTAATCTTTGATTCAAAGGATTTATTTTCACCTGAAAGTTCTTTAATCGTTGCAAGCTTAGAGACTAAATAGCTGAGAAGTGTGGATTCTGTGAATGGATAATAGGAAATGTTATGAGTCCTGTGCCGCTCAAGACCTGGATTATAGCCTATCGCAAAAACTTTTGCGCCTCTTCTGAATGCCTCCCTCACCTGAACGCCCAACACAGGGTTTATATGTGTAGGGTCTCCACCTATGACGATTATCCCTTCAGAGTGTGGTATTCCGGATATAATATTGGCAGTTGCACCCTGACCTATGACATCCTCAATGTAACGCTGGGCAACGGCAAAACCAGTACGGACTATAGAATCAATATTGTTACTGCCGAGGCATGCCCTAACAAATTTTTGGAAGACATAGTTGTCTTCATTTGTGCATCTCGCAGATGCTATTCCTCCTATTGATTCACCGCCAAATTTCTTTTTTATTTCTGTAAGTCTGTTCGCAACTATAGTCAATGCCTCGTCCCAGGTGGTTGGTTCCAACTTCCAGCCCCTTTTTATTAAGGGAGATGTGAGCCTTTTACTGCTCTGGATGTAACCGTAACCGAAATAACCCTTTGCACATAGGATACCTTTATTAATACCGACTTCAGGTTTTGGCATTATCCTTACTATGTTGTTTTCCCTGACCTGTAAAACAAAACTGCATCCCACACCACAGTAGGCACATACTGTTTTAACCTCCTCTTCCATCTGCCAGGGCCTGTAGGCATGTCTGTGCAGTCTTGACATTATCGCACCAACAGGACAGACTGTGAGGCAGTTCCCACAGTATTCACAGTTATACCTTCCGCCTGAAAATGGTTCAACGAATGTTTTGTTGGATCTGTTTACCATGGATATAGCAGAGGCACCCTGCACACCATCGCACATCCTGACACACCGAGTACAGGAGATACATCGTTCCATATTTCTGACGATAAGGGGGTCATTGATGTTTTCAGGGTGTCTCCTCTTACCTTCCTCGAACCTTCCTGCAGAAGCGCCATAGAGTGTGGTAGAGTTTTGGAGATCACACTCACCTGCTTTATCACAGAAAGGACAGTCAAGGGGATGGTTTATAAGCAAGAATTCGAGCATTGCCTTCCTTGCCTTTGATATTTCTTCAGACTCAGTCTTCACAACCATTCCATCAGTAACGTAAAGGGTGCATGATGTCTGCAACTTCGGCATCTTCTCAACCTCTACAAGACACATCCTGCAACCTCCCCACTTCTCGAGAAGTGGATGATAGCAGAAGTGAGGTATCTTTATGCCATGCATCTCTGCTGCCTCAAATATTGTAATTGGCTTTTCAAGCCTGACCTCTTTTCCGTTAATGGTTACGGTAATCATAATTCGTAATGTTAACTTTGACTGGGTATCCCTTTATGTCATTCCCGCGAAAGCGGGAATCCAGGCTCAATAATTGCTGTCATTCCGAAATTGTTTCGAAATCTATGGTTTCCCGTGAAAACGGGAATCCAATTCCTTTGTATGGTTCCCCCGATTTAATCGGGGGACGGCGTCTGGATTCCTGCCTACGCAGGAATGACATTATGGAGAATCTTATATTTACATCCTCCTTTAATATGCTCCTCAAATTCATCCCTGAAATGCTTAATCATACTCATGGATACTGTGGCTGCACCGTCACCGAGAGGACAAAAGGTTTTACCTGATATATTACCCGCGACATCGGAGAGAAGCTCGATGTCTTCCTTTTTACCCTTGCCATTTTCTATCCTTCCAATGATGGAGCTAAGCCACCCTGTACCCTCCCTGCAGGGTGTGCATTTACCACAGGATTCATGCTCGAAGAACTTCATTGCCCGATATAAAACTTTAACCATACAAACAGATTCATCCATCACAATAATCGCACCGGAGCCGAGCATCGATCCAGATTTTGACATTGAGATGAAGTCCATCGGGCAGTCAATCTGGTCTGCAGGTAATACAGGTGTGGATATGCCACCAGGGATTACGGCCTTAAGTTTTTTCCCACCTTTTATTCCACCTGCATGTGTATAAATAATTTCCCTGAGAATAGTTCCCATTGGAAGTTCATAAACCCCTGGTCTTTTTACATGGCCGCTTATACAGTAGAGCTTAGGTCCGGGACAATCCTTTGAACCTATCTTAGAATAGACATCTCCTCCAGCCTGGAGGATATAAGGGATATTTGAAAGTGTCTCAACATTGTTTATAACAGTTGGCATATTCCAGGCACCTACATTTACAGGGAAGGGCGGTTTTATCCTTGGCTGACCCCTAAATCCTTCGAGTGATTCGATAAGGGCTGTTTCCTCACCGCAGATATAGGCACCTGCACCCTGATGGACCGAAAGGTGTAACTTAAAACCTTTTCCGAGTATGTTATTACCTAAATAACCTTTTTTGACAGCCTGGGATATAGCCTTATTCAGTATGTCCTTTGCAGACGGATATTCTCCCCTGAGGTAGATATAGCTATACTCTGCACCTAAGGCATACGCCGATATTACCATTCCTTCTATCAATAGATGAGGATTTTTCTCGAGGATAGGTCTATCCTTGAATGTGCCTGGCTCTCCTTCATCGGCATTACAGAGAAGATATTTTGGAAATTTAGGATCTGCTGCTGCAAAGGCCCATTTCATCCCTGTTGGAAATCCTGCACCTCCACGGCCCCTGAGTCCTGATTTTTTCACCTCTTCGATGATATCCTTTGGTTGTATCCCAAGTGCTTTACGAAGGCTACTGTAACCTCCGATCTTTTCGTACTCGCTGATATCAGCGGAATTTCGGTTGTCTATGTTTTTTAGTAATACTCTTTCCATCCTCTAAGATTTTTTCCTTTCGAGAACCTTAAGACGGTGATCAAGATCCTTAAATAAGGTCTTCATCATTGCTCTTATCTCTTTAAGTTCGAATACTATCTCTTCCTTTAACTCATCAATTTTTCTATCCAGTACCTCATGACCTTCTACCACGAGATCAATCCTCTTCTGAAATTCCTCGAAAACAATTCCTACCTGACGGTTAAGATCGTCTGCCTTAGTATTAAATGATTCAGTTATATGTGTCTTCAACTCATCTAAATATTCCCTCAGTTCTTTATCCATTATTGGTATCTCCCTAAAATATTTTCTATTTTCTCCTCTGTAAGATTTCCGTAAAAGTCATTATCCACAAGCATTACGGGTGCTACATCGCAACCACCTATACATTCCATAATTACAAGAGAAAATCTTCCGTTAGGTGTTATGCCACCTTCCTCAAGGCCATATTTATTTTTAAGAAAATCCACAAGAGTCTCTGCACCGAGAATCATACAGGAGATATTGGTGCAGAGTTGAATGAGATGCCTTCCCATCTGTTTATGCTTAAACATAGCATAAAAGGTGGAAACACCCTTTACGATGGCTGATGGGATATTGAGGGCTGATGCGACAGACTCCATTGCTTCTGGAGTAAGCCAGCCGTATTCCCTCTGTGCAATATATAGGGCAGGTAATAAAGCAGACCTGCTATCAGGATATTTTGCCCTTATTTCTTCAATCTCTTTTATGGCTGATTTGCTGAACATAACAAATAAATTTCAAAATTATCATTGCAAAATTAGCATTAAAAATTTGAAATGCTAATTGTTAATTTTGCATTTTGCAATGTCATTCATCTATCGCATTCTCCAAGCACAATATCTATCGTTCCTATATTCGCAATTACATCTGCAACAAGATGTCCTATGCAGAGCCTCGGTAGCACAGAGGCATGGACGAATGAGGGTGCCCTGATTTTCATCCTGTAGGGCTTTCCTGTACCATCACTAACTATATAGAAACCGAGTTCGCCTTTTGGGGCTTCTATGGCAGAATAAATCTCACCTATTGGAGCGGTCATAGGACCCTTTGTTATCAGAACGAACTGGTGTATAAGATGCTCTATATCACTAAGAACTTTATCTTTGGGAGGGAGGGTAAATTTAGGTGCATCAGCCATTACAGGACCGTCAGGGATCTTCTCAATACACTGTCTTATTATTCTGTTTGATTGCCTGAGCTCTTCCATTCTGCAGCGATATCTGTCATAGACATCGCCATTCTTACCGATAGGAACCTCCCATTCTATCTTGTTGTATGCTGCATAGGGCATAAACTTCCTGACATCATAAGGGACACCTGAACCCCTGAGCGTTGGACCGCTAAGACCCCAGTTTATTGCTTCTTCTGCAGATATTACTCCTATCCCTTTTGTCCTTTTAAACCATATCCGGTTCTGGTCAATCAGGGTTTCGTATTCCTCTATTCTTTTTGGAAACTCTTCGGTAAAATTATAGAGGTCTTTAAGCCACCCTTCAGGGACATCATTCCTCACGCCTCCTATCCGCGCATAACTTACAGTAAGTCTTGCCCCACAGAGTTTTTCAAATAGATCAATGATCCACTCCCTTTCTCTGAATGCATATAGAAATACTGTCATTGCGCCTAAATCGAGTGCATGGGTTGCAAGCCATAGGAGATGACTGGCAATACGGGTCATCTCTGCAGTAATAGTCCTGATAAAATCTGCTCTTTCAGGGACTTCGATAGCAAAGAGTTTTTCCACGGCAACACAATAGCCGATATTGTTAGATAGTGAGGAGATATAATCAAGACGATCTGTAATGGGGATAATCTGTAAATAGGTTTTGTATTCTGATAGTTTTTCTATGCCTCTGTGGAGGTAGCCAACATAGGGTGTACATTTAACTACTGTTTCGCCATCCAGTTCAAGTACAAGCCTCAGAACGCCATGGGTAGCGGGATGCTGGGGACCCAGGCTGATCGTAAGATTTTTTGTCTCGAGTTTTTTTTCGACCTCAGCCATTATGACTTTATTATCCACTCGTCATCATGTCTATGAAGGTCCTTGAGTTCTTCAAAGGGTTTGTATTCTTTCTCTGGACCTCTGAGTGGATAATCCTTTCTTAGTGGATACCCATTCCAGTCTTCAGGTAGGAGAATTCTTCTTAGATCAGGGTGACCCTTGAATTGTATGCCATACATATCGTAGGTCTCTCTCTCATGCCAGTTAGCCCCTGTCCAGACAGGAATAACGCTATCTATGTTCAGGTCTTCTTCAGGCACTCCGGCTTTAAGCCTGATTCTGTGCCTATGCTTTATTGAATAAAGGTTATATACTATTTCAAATCTCGGTAATCTATCAGGGTAATCAACTCCGCAGAGGTCAGCAAGATAGTCGAAATAGAGATCCGGTTCATCATGGAGATACCTGCATAAATCAACTATCCTGCCTTTTTTAACAATTACAGATGTCTGGTCACGGAACTGCGTGGTATCTAATACTTCCTCAGGGAACTGTTCTTTTATTTTTCTTGCTATCTGAATTGGGTCCACCTATATCTCTCTCCTGAAGGATCTAAAATGAATTCTTAACTCTTAACTCCGAACTCTGAACGGCTCGTCTGATCTCGCAGAAGTCTCTTAACTGCTTTACCTTAAGGGACTCCATCGGAAATGTTCCTTCTCTATCTTTTCTTGCAGTTTTATTATCCCCTCCATGAGGGCCTCAGGTCTTGGAGGACACCCAGGGACATATACATCAACTGGGATAAATGTATCACATCCCTGAACAACAGAATATGTATCGAATATGCCACCTGAAGAGGCACAACTACCCATTGCTATAACATATCTCGGCTCTGGCATCTGATCATAGACCGTTCTTACCACAGAGGCCATCTTCTTTGTTACCGTACCGGCTATAATTATAAGATCAGCCTGTCTTGGAGAACCCCTGAATACCATACCGAATCTATCTATGTCATAGTGGCTTGAACCAGTTGTCATCATCTCGATTGCACAACATGCGAGACCGAAGGCCATAGGCCAGAGGGAAGACTTTCTTCCCCAGTTGATAAAATAGTCAAGGGTGGTAATGATGGTGTTTGCGCCGGGGATGAGTCTTATTTTATCATCCACCTTAATGAGTTTCGTCCCTACGTTAAGTTCCATGTCTTGGCTCTGATCTGTTTATTCCCATGTAAGGGCATCCTTCTTCCAGGCATATATATACCCGACAAGGAGAATGAATATAAAGATGACCATCTCTATAAAACCATAGAGCCCTATTTTATTATAGGCGACTGCCCAGGGATATAGGAAAACAGCCTCCACATCGAATATTACAAAAAGCATGGCGATGATATAAAACCTTACTGAGAACCTATATCTTGGTTCACCCACCGGAGGTATTCCGGACTCATAAGGCGTAAGTTTTTCAGGATAGCTCCTTTTAGGTCTTACAAAGTAGCCAAAGACCAAGACGCTAACTCCTGTGAAGACGGAGAATATAAGTAATATTAAGACAGGCAGATAATTTGATGGGATATAATATTCGGTCATTGACAGTATTATTAAACTATAACAATCTGGATGTCAAATAACAAATATAAATACATAAATATATGTGTTTAATCAAAACAGATGATAAGAAAATTAATTTAAGACTATAGCAGTAGAAGTATCTCTTTGATATGATACAAATCATATTTTAATGTCTGCTTGACAATAAAGGGAAGTCGGAGTTTAATATACATAAAAGAACAATGACAGGATGGATATGTGGATAATTTAAACTTTATAAAACTTAAACAAATGGCATTAAAGGCGGCAGAGAGAATAGGTAAGCCGTCTTTTTATAACGATTATAAGTCTGAAGTGAAAATATCGAGTGAGTTATTAAAGACAAACATACATCTGAAAAAATGCAGATCCTATCTTGATGAATCGTTGATGGGTGTTGGGCACGGTTTGGCCCATTCCGAAGCAGTAGCAGTTGATACAGGTGCGGTCATACAGGCAGAGAGCAGGTTATATGACCTGAATAACAAGTTAGTAGAAGAGTTAATTATTTATGCACAGATAGCAGGACTACTGCATGATATAAGGAGAAAAGAAAAAGACCATACTATAAGAGGGAGTAATGAGGCAAAAAAGATATTAGAGGGTTTTCATATTGGGAGTCATTACAAAGGGTATATAGCTACTGCCATAAGGAATCATGAGGCTTTTAAAGAAGTTCCCGAATCTGAGAATAAAATAGCCAAACTTATAAGTGGCGCTTTATACGATGCAGATAAATTCCGCTGGGGACCTGATAATTTCACTACCACTGTCTGGTTAATCCTGGATCACGGAGATATACCAATAGATATGGTATGCAATAATTTTACCGAAAACATAAAGTATATAGAGAAGATTAAGGAAACCTTCAGGACAGAGACAGGGAAAAAGTATGGCCCTGAATTTATTGATATTGGAGTAATGATAGGAAATGTGATCTATGAAGAAATGACAGGTATTTTAAAAAATAAAGATGAAAAACTTAAATCTTGACAGTCTGAGAGAAAACCCTAAGATCATCAATAGAATCAAGCTGGAAATGACACCTGAGCTTTTACTTCAACCGCTCTTTGAAAGGGCCACCGAGGGATATAAGGAAAAGGTTGAGGAGAGAGAAGGGTATATGTTCTACATAGAGATAGTGAGGTCTAAGCCGACCCTTATGCTTATGAATACATACCAGAATATGAGTGTTACTGTGGGGTCGGTTGAGGGAGTGCCGGAGGGACTGCTTGAAAGTGCTGTCAGAAATAAATCTACTGAGTGTAAAGCCGGGATGTATCCGATAGACGACAGTCTTAAGGAGTGGTTGAAGAAGGGGTTAGGCCTATAGATAGCTTATTCTGTTAAAACTTAACAGACTGTTGCAAAAGATATTTTTGAATTGCCATCAAGATCTACCGACCTACAGAGTGAGACAAGGGTCAGGTCTTGCTTTTTGATCTAAGACAGTCAATCACCAGTTATCCCGGCAGAATCCATTCGTAAATCTAAAACCTCCATTTTCAAACTGACATAATGCTGGCAGGGGGGATATGATAATATAAGACTTAATGTTGGGGAAATAGAGGGGTAGAATTAGAAGATGAAAGAAAGCAAAATTGAGGATATTTTTGAGGGGGAGGACAAGCGTCCTGAGGTGAAGGAATTATTTAAAAAGCTCAAAAAAGAACTCCCGAATCTCGAAAAGCTCTTTCAAGAGTGCAATAGCCACTGGGGATATGAAGAACCTGTTTACCGACTATTATTATGGAGGAGACGGGGAAAGAATTCAAAAAGGAAGATAATGAGAGATGGCTGGAGGTTACAAGGCCAATTTTAGAGGCGTTTTTTCATGTGCGCTATAATAGATATGTCTGGTAAGAGGTACCATTTTGCATATGGCTCGAATATGGACAATAGGCAGATGAAGGGAAGGTGCCCTGATGCAGTTTCTGTTAGTATGGCAACACTTCGAGGTTACAGATTTATTATTAATAAACATGGAGTTGCCACAGTTGTTCCAGATACATCAGGTGAAGTCTACGGCATCCTCTGGAATATTTCAAAAGGGGATGAGAAATCACTGGATGTTTATGAAGGTGTTAGATGCGGGATATACAGAAAAGATTATGTTGATTTAGAGACCAAGGATGGAAAGTTGTCCTCAGTATTAATCTATATTGCCGGAGATTCTGATATCGGCTATCCCCTGGATGGTTATATGGAGCGAATTATTTCTGCTGCAGAAAAAATGGGCTACCTGAGAAATATATTGAGGAATTGAGATCATGGCTCAGACAGCGTTAAACCACTTTCCTGAAAATGAGATAGATTATGTAAAAATGGGGTTGTTTTAGGTTCTTAATCTTTCAATATTTTTATTAAGAAGAATCCATCCGAAAAAATATATTCTTCTACTCAATCGGGATAAGAGAAACTTTTCTTGACATTAGAATTACATCTGATGTAAGATGTAATTACAAACAGGGAGAATCTATATGCATGGTACAAAACATAGGACTCAGATATCTCTTGATGATTGGCAATATCAGGCCTTGCTTGAAATATCAAAAAAAACGAAGAAAAGCCTGTCAGCAATTATAAGGGAGTCATTATCCGAAAAGCTTTCAACAAAGGCAGTTAACAAAGAAAAAGACCCCCTTTCACGACTTATAGGGATAGGCAGCGGTGACGGTTCACCTGTTGCCAGAAAACATGATAAATATTTATATGGCAAAACGAAATGAGGCGAATTTTCGTTGATACAGGTGCGTGGTATGCACTGGTTGATAAAAAAGACCCTGATCATTACATTGCAAAGGAATTCTACGCTAATAATACTATGCCTTTTATAACAACGAACTTTATATTTGACGAAGTTATAACACTACTTACGAGTCGGTTGGGTTGGAAGGTAGCGAGTAAATTTGGCGATGCTCTCAGGAAGAGCAGTTTTTCAGACCTTATTGCTGTAGCAGATGATGATGAAGATAAGGCGTGGGAAATCTTTCTCAAATATAAAGATGCAGGTTTCAGCTATACAGACTGTACCAGTTTTGCCATTATGGAAAGGTTAAAAATAGACATGGCCTTTACTTTTGATCTGCATTTTAAAACAATGAAATTCGCCGTAGTGCCTGAAATATAAAAATAAAAGATTTAAATATCACCGAGCCACTTGACCCATTTCATGTCGTTTTTGACTGTACTGTATAATCCTTTATCAGCTGTAATCAGATTTATCTTCTCCTCTTTAGCCAAAGCTATGTAACTGGCGTCATAGGCAGAACAATTATAAACCCTGCAATAATGGAGAATCTCTTGATAAAGGCTTAAAAGATTCCTTAGTTTAATTCCCAGCTCCATGAGTCCTTCAATAGCTGTAACAACTTTTTCCTCTTTAATCCTCCCTCTTTTTTGAGCAATTATCAAGCCATTAATCACCTCATACTCTAATAATGATGGTGCAAAGATATCCAGTTCATCGGATATGTATTTATCCAGTAGATATATAGCCTTTGAACCATATTCTTCATCTATCAGATACCATTTAAGAACTACACTTGAGTCTAAAACTATCTGTCTCAAGGTTTTTTCTCCAGTTGTTTCTTCGATTCCTTAAAAACCTCATTAGATAGAATACCCGATTTCAGAAAGGCCTCCCTCGCTTCCATGATTTTCATGTAACCTTCTACACGCCTTGATCTCTGGTATTCTTCATAGGGTACAATCACAGCTACAGGTTTTCCTCTCTTTGTCACAATAATCCCTTCTTTCTTTTTAGAGGCACCCTCAATCAGGCGGCTAAACCCCTTCTTTCCTTCTGCGATGTTAACAGTTGTAGCCTTCATATGACCTCCTTATTAGTCATTGTTTATGACTAATTATATGGACATAAATGGATTTTGTCAAGGACTGGATGATTTCCCATGGGTTTTATTATTTAATCCCCCCTGACAGCCTGCTGTCATATCTGTCTGTTATGCTATTTAAGCATGATTGATGAATAGGATTAAAAAGGAGGTTATTCATGATAAACCGAAGAATATTTCTTAAAAGTCTTATGAACAGTAGTATATTGGGTATGGTTGCTCCATCCTTAATTGGAGGTATAGGTTTAAAGGATATTCTTAAATTGCAATCACCAGAATTTGTTTACTCCAATAGGATGCCAGAAGAAAGGAGGATCTTCTGCATGTTCGATAACAAGGAGCTTGAAGAAGAGATTAAAAAATGCGCAAAGGAAATAGATCATGAGATAATCTATGGAGAGCCTTTTTCGCCAGATATCCTTGTATTAAGTGGGTTTTTTAACGTTATTGATAGAAATCTCGTAGGCAGAGATATGTGGGAAGAATATGTTAGCTGCTGTAATGAGTTTGGATGGACTGGGTTATGCTGTATCATAGATAACATTCGGGATCTAAATTTGCCGGAATCAATGTATGTGATTTATTGTGAAATGGATATTCCTAACGAAATATCATCAATTATTGAAATAATGGCGACTTCAAGTGGTCTTAGAGATAGGATTATTGCAAGGGGATATAGGCGGTGGATCAACTCAAGATATAGTAAAACGAATGATCCGCATATAAAAGGCTTATTATAGAAGAATATTAATAACTAAAATTATGCTATATGAAAAAGATTTTTATTCCCTATAGCCTTATCGCTCTTTTACTTTTTCCTCTATCAATTAAAGGATTAATTAATGGCGAGATTAGACCAAAATCCAGCGCTACTTTTTCAAATACATACATCTGGAATGGGAAAGAGTTAAAACTAAAGTCAGGGGCAAGGCTTGCGACTACCTGGGTCTTCGATGGAAGGGAATTGAAACCGAAGGCTGGAGCCACTCTTAAAAATACTTATGTCTGGGATGGTAAAGAGCTAAAACCGAGGTCGGGGGTGACCCTCTCAAACACCTATACATGGGACGGCATGGAACTGAAATCAAAATCTGGGACAAGATTATCTAATACATGGGTCTTTGACGGCAAGGAATGGAGACCAAAATCAGGAGCTACTCTGAGAAATACATGGATTGTGAGTGGAGATATACCAGTACCGGTTTGTGCTTTGATAATACTCGGTATTAAAGATAAATATTAAGATATTAGAGGCTGGATTCCTATCCTATTTAGATATTCTGTGGTTTTGCCACACGGTCATTTATTATTCCATTTCTTATCTTCAAGGTCTTTTCTATGTGTAGGATATATCGCAGATACCTGAAGCCGAATTTCATAAGCTCTATTTCATTTCTCTTCAATTTCTCAATATCTGTTTTATCCATCTGAAAGACTTCAAGGAATTTACTTCCGAAGATATAACGGGAGAACCTGTCCATGTCATAACTCGCCATATAGAAAATCTTCTGTTTCTTATCGTCAAGTTCTTTCTGTCCAGGGGTCTTTGTTCTTAAGAGGAACATTTTCCAGTCTCTGTTCATTTCGTCATAAAGGGATGCATCCTGGTCATTCCTCCACTCCTCTATAGTCCATTCCTTATCTTCTTTAAAACCGAGGCAGTGGTGTTCTTTAATAAAGAAATAGAATTCGTCATCGATTATCGATTCACCTTCTTTCCTTTTTAGTATCCCCTGTCCAACAGGATAGTACCGGCAGTTTGCAGGGCGGTCTGTATATATTGTGCATCCTTCTTGTGTAACAAAGGGACAACTTTTCTTTTCATCACTGAGCATCTTGAGCATAACGAATGGATAGAAGGACTTTTCGTCAATATGGATGTATGTATATTTTTCGAGGAATTCACCGGATGAGATGACAAGCCTATTCTTTATCCTCAGGATATCATAGGGTGTAAGGAGAATATCTATAACGCTACAGCACCTTGTAAAACAAACTATGCCCTTATGGCACCTGAACCTGAACCTGGTGTTCAGGCTCAGTTTTACAGGCTCTACAGAGCTCATATCAGGTAACATGATCACTCCTTGAAATTAAAAAGCCAACAGTTAAAGCTGCCGGCCTTTAAGATAATATAAAAAACTAAATAAGCGGTACAATCAATAATGCAACAATATTAATAACTTTTATCATAGGGTTAATTGCAGGGCCTGCTGTGTCTTTGTAAGGGTCACCAACTGTGTCGCCTGTCACAGCCGCCTGGTGGGCAGGGCTCTTTTTTCCGCCGTACATGCCGTCCTCAATAAACTTCTTCGCGTTATCCCACGCACCGCCGCCGCTTGTCATGGCAATTGCCTGGAAGAGACCTGTTATAATGCTCCCAATGAGAACTCCACCCAATGCCTCCCTTCCGAGAAGAATGCCAACAATAATTGGAGTTGCAACTGGAATCATGGCAGGTAGCATCATCTGACGGATAGCTCCCTTTGTGACAATATCAACGCACTTCCCGTATTCTGGTCTTCCCGTACCTTCCATAATACCTTTTATCTCACGGAACTGCCTTCTTACCTCCTCAACAACACCACCTGCAGCCTTTCCTACTGCTTCCATCAGGAGTGAACCGTAGTAGTAAGGAAGAAGACCGCCGATAAACAGCCCTGCTAAGACCATTGGATTAGAAAGGTCAAAAGCCAGTGCCTCTCCGAAAGATCTCGAATATTCTGCAAACAGGACAAGTGCTGCAAGCCCTGCAGAACCAATAGCATATCCCTTTGTAACAGCCTTTGTAGTGTTACCAACTGCATCCAATGGGTCTGTTATTGCACGGATTTCCTTTGGTAATTCTGCCATCTCAGCAATTCCACCTGCATTATCTGTTATCGGGCCATATGAGTCAATGGCAACAACAATACCAGTCATGGAAAGCATTGAAACTGCTGAAAGAGCAATTGCAAAAAGACCTCCAACCGCATTGCCGCTAAAACCACCGCCAAGGGCATATGCGCCGAGTATAGCTGCAACGATAACTATGACAGGCATCCCTGTTGATTTCATACTTACTGCAAGACCTGCTATGACATTTGTGCCATGTCCAGTCTGACTCGCTGCGGCTATATGCTTAACAGGGCCAAAACTTTTTGATGTGAAATACTCTGTAATCATAACTATGAGACCCGTGAGGACAAGTCCTATCACTGCTGTGAGAAACACGCTGCTTGCAGTAAAGACTCCAGCATCGGTTCCTGAAAGTCCCTGAATAAACCTTACTGATACAAAGTAAAATGCGATTGCAGCAAGTATGCCTGAGACTGCCAATCCTTTATACAGGGCACCCATAATATATTGTCCCTTACCCAGCTTCACAAAGAATGTGCCGATTATGGAAGCAACAATGGAGATACCACCTATCAGAAGTGGGAATTCAACCCATGGGCTTTCTGCCCCGAATGCTGTCTTTGCCAGCAACATTGCCGCCACCAGTGTCACGACATAGGTCTCATAGAGGTCAGCGGCCATGCCAGCACAATCGCCGACATTGTCTCCAACCTGGTCAGCTATAACTGCCGGATTCCTCGGGTCATCCTCTGGAATGCCTGCCTCAACTTTTCCTACAAGGTCTGCACCGACATCTGCTGCCTTTGTGTAGATACCGCCTGCGATACGTGCAAACACACTCATAAGGGAACAACCAAAGCCAAGACCCACAAGGGCATGGAATGCCTTATGCATATCATCCATTGCAGAGGTTACTATAAGGTAAAAACCTGCAAGGCTGATGAGGCCGAGGCCTACTACCATGAGACCAGTAACCGAGCCGCCCTTAAAGGATAAAGTCAAGGCTGATTGAAGTCCTTTGCTTGCAGCCTGTGTTGTGCGGACATTTGCCCTCACAGAAACCATCATGCCAATGTAGCCAGCAAGTGCTGAGCCACACGTTCCAATAAGAAATCCTATAGCAGGCCAAATACCAAGTTTTGGGACTAATGATATCAGGATTATAAGTCCAACTGCCACTAAAGCAACTGTCTTATACTCACGAGCAAGAAAGGCATAAGCGCCTTCTTTCACAGCATTTGAGATCTGCTGCATACGCTCACTGCCTGCGTCTTGCTTATTTACCCATACTGCAGTCATAAGTGCATAAGCAACACCGACAATACCGCAGATTAAAGCAAAAAGAATAATCCCGCTCATCTATTTTCCTCCTTTATTAGATAATTTTCCTATATACAATCAGGCCGATATATCTCTGTCAGTCATCTTGGAATATGTTATCGCAAGTGACCTGTAGCCCATATGGGCAAGTTTTGAATAGGGGAAGAATACGATGGTATAGAAAACGAAGATCAAATGTATAAAATAGATTGGATATGCAAGTGTAGAGATACCAGCAAGCCTGATGAGTTCAGTAAGGATTCCTGTAATGCAGAGAAGCATTATTATAATTGCGAAGGTCCAGTCGAAGGAGGAGCTTTTTGATATAAAACCCTTATTCTTTGTCCTGTTAATCATCAACAAAGCGCCTCCGATAAGTAAGGCAGAGGCACTTATATTCGCAAGCCATTTCATTGGGTCAGTCAGGGGGATAGGCGTGTTGACCTTAGGTACATAATAATAGTATGTGACCCAGATTGTCGTAATAGCGAGCCCGATAAAAGCGAAAAATACAAGCAAATGTGGAATTCTCCGATCAGCATTAGGTCCGCACTTTCCGAATCTTGAGTGTTTAAGAAACTCGGCGAGAGTCTCTATGAGAGCAGGTATAAAACCTTTTGAGAATGACTGACTATTACTTTTTCTCATGTTATTCCAGAAACGGACAAGGCTCGCCAGATAGACAATGCCTGCGAGGCTGACAGCGGATATAAATATTATCTCTATATATAAAATAGGGAAGAACTTCGAATAGACTATATCTCCTTCAGGGATGCGGAGATGGCTTGTTATTCCGAGTACAGCTAAAAATAGTATAAAAGGTATTGCAAGGGCAAGAAGTGTCATCTTCGTTTGCGTAACTACTTTTCCCATTAAGGAGGGTATTGAATTATCCTCGATGAATTTCCGCCTCATTGCAGAGAATATATCACCCGGCCTTGCTCCGCGGGGACAGTATTTCGTGCAGTCATTACAGTTATGGCACAGCCAAATATCAGGATTATTTATAAGCTTATCCTTGAGTCCCCACTGGGCATATATCATCTCTTTTCTCGGAAAGGGCTTACTGTCAGGCGTGACATTGCATACAACAGTGCATGCGGCACACTGGTAACATTTTTTTACAGAATCTCCTCCTGAGGCGATGATATCCTTTACAAAACCTAAATCAGGGGTTATTATCTGCTCTGACATTTATTTACCTCCTGTAATTATTCGGACAGCCGAGACGGCTGTCCTACCAATAAGCGTGTATTCCTAACAGTAGGACAGGCGTCTCGCCTGTCATGGCTGATGCCTTCCTTAATCCCCCTAAATCCCCCTTGGCAAAGGGGGATTTAGGAAGATTAAAGTCCCTTAAAGGGATTATGCCCTATCTCCTTAACTTTCTCCACAAACTCGTTAATCATTTCAGGAAGCTTATCATACTCATTGATAGAAACCTGCAGCATCTTGACTCTTTCTGCTTCAAGACGGAGTCTGTCAAGGGTTTCACCTACTTTACCGAATCTATAATCTGCGAGTTCACTCCCCTTCACAAAGTGGCACTGGTAATTCTCTCCAAATTTACAACCTATAAGAAGCACGCCATCAATACCTTTTGAAAGGGCATCGGCAACCCATACAAGGTTCATTCCGCCAAGACATCTCAGAGAGATAAACCTCACACTGGAGTCTATCGTCTTCCTGTTAATTCCTGCTGTATCAAGGGCAGGGTAGGCGTCATTTTCGCAGACAAATGAAACTATTCTGAACTCTTCCTCAGGCACATCTATGGACTTAATCATAGAGCCAATTATATCCACGCTGTAATCCTTAAAGGATACGATCCTTTCAGGGCATGAACCCATACAGGTACCACAACGCCTGCACCTGTTAATCTTGTAATAAGGGATTCCCTTTTCATCTTCATCTATAGCGCCGAAAGGACATTCCTCTGTGCAGCGTTTACAGGCCGTGCACCTTAAAAGATAGACATCAGGGAATGTCGTATCCCATGCCCTCGGGTGCATTGCTATACCTTTGGATATATGGTCAATGCACTGTATCGCCTTGAAAGCAGCGCCTGCTGCATCTTCCTGAGACTCTGCTATATTCATAGGCTGTTTAACAGCACCTGCTGAATAAATGCCGGTCCTTCTTGTTTCATACTGGAAACATATAAAGTTTGAGTCAGCAAATCCATAGGCCCCTTCGAGTGAAGGTATCTCGGGACCCTGTCTGTAGCTGAGGTTCAGTATAAACTCAGGCGCAGGGGTTGAATCTAAATAGGCCTTTTTCGCTTCATCACCCTTTGCAGAGGCAGCTGTGAGCCCATCAAGATATTCCTGTGGTTCTCTCGTAGAAGGAACCATACCGATGGCGAGGACAACAAGGTCTGCTTCAACCTTGACTTTTTCGCCGAAGAAGCTGTTTTCCATTTCCACATAGAGGTTACCGTTTCCTGCATTAGTTACGCCTGTTACTTCAGCTTTTGTGAGCATTACTCCCGGGTCATTCTGGGCCTCGCTGTAATAATATTCCAGTCTTCCTGGTGTCCTTATATCTTTATATAAGATCATTGCTACTGAATCAGGGTTCTGCCTCACGTACTTTGCCTGTTTCAGGGAATTTGTACAGCACATGGCAGAGCAATAGGGGAGGTGATTCGGGTCTCTCTGCCCTGCACACAGAATAAAAGCAACCTTCTTTGCTTCTTTCCTATCGGTAGGCCTTAAGATCTTGCCATTATTCTTCCTTGCAATTTCCTCGAACTCGATATTCGTTACAACATTTTTAAACCTGCCGTATCCGAGATGGTCAAGTTTATTTGCATCATAGGGCTTCCATCCTGTGGCAAGGACGATAGCTCCGATTTTAATCGTTTCAGAATTGCCGTTTGATGATATGGTTACATCGTATAATCC
The DNA here is from genome assembly GCA_919902995.1 of Thermodesulfovibrionia bacterium. Lineage (GTDB taxonomy): Bacteria > Nitrospirota > Thermodesulfovibrionia > JACRGW01 > JACRGW01 > JACRGW01. The sequence goes on along the minus strand of CAKKSD010000055.1, from coordinate 15,398 downwards.
TGGCTGGCCATCGGTCTTTGATACCTTTGCTGACTTATAGACTTGTATGTTCGGATGAATTTCTACTTCTTTAATCATTTTATCTATGTCTGTATCAACAATCAGCGGTTCCTTAAATTCTCCTGTCGGTATCTTTTTATATAATTTATTTACAAATCCACCAAGCTGTGGTTCCTTTTCTACAAGTACAATTTTATATCCTGCATTTGCTGCCTCGAGGGCAGATGTCATTCCTGTTATACCGCCACCTACTACGAGCAGTGTATTGCTTAAATCCTCGAGGATATTAGGTTCTGGAGGCTCACCCTTCTGTACCCTGACGATTCCCATTATAAGATAATCTGAAGCAAGGCTCTGCGTATCATCTGTTTTTGGATGCTGACTCCAGGCAACAAACTCCCTGATATTTACTCTTTCGGTTATAGTCCCGGGGAAATCGAACTCCTCAAACTTGACTCTGGGAGAGCAGGCTCCGATAACTATTGTATTTACACCCTCTTTAATATCATCTTTTATTAACTGTATTCCCTCAGGTGCGCATAATGCAGAATGGATTCTGCAGAGGGACATCTTCATATCCTTGGTTGCTATGGTTGAGAGTCGTTCAATATCAATAGCCTCTTCTATACCGCAACCCTTACAGAGATACACCCCGAATTTCTTTTCCATGCTTAACTCCTAATCACCTAAAGATATAAAATTTCTCAAAGTAGGACAGCCGTCTCGGCTGTCAGACAGGCGGGACGCCTGTCCTACCCGTGCGAGATATTCCAAGTTTTACCTCTTCAAGCTCTGTATGCCCTTTAGGGCAGCACCTGTTGCATCGCGAACAGACATTGCAACATCGACCGGACTCTTTAATGTTCCAACAGCATAAACACCCTTCTTAGTAGAAGTATCAACAAAACCCTCGGGTGTATAGGATACATCCTTTAATGCTTTTGAATCCTTTGTTGATGGAACCATTCCAGCTGCGAGAACTACCATATCGAACCTTTCCTTAATCTTTCTACCTCCCTGTACATCCTCTGCCTCAATAATCACATCCTTTGTCTCAGAGTCTTCAGAAACCTTCGCAACTTTTCCCTTTGTTAAAGTAACATTAGTGTCTGCTTTTATCTTGGACAGGAACCTGTTTTCATAAAGCCCGGGGGTCCTAAGGTCAATATAGAAAATCTGTACCTTTGATTCAGGATACTGTTCCCTCACATAAGTAGCCTGTTTTAGAGAAGCGAGACAACATATGTAGGAGCAATAAGGAAGGTGATTATCATCCCTTGAGCCTGCACACTGTACAAAGGCTATCTTTTTGACCTCTTTCCCATCGGAAGGGCGAATAATCTTACCATTTGTCGGTCCATTTGGTGCCGAAATCCTCTCCATCATCATATTGGTTATTACATTTTGAATATTGCCGAAACTGAGGTTGTCTATTTTTTTTGCGTCGTATAAGTTCCAGCCTGTGGCCATCACAATCGCACCCACATTGAGATTTAATGCGTCGGTTTTCATGTTGAAGTCTATGGCATCATACTTACAGGCATCAAGACAGGGTTTTTTACAGTCTTCAGGACAGTGTTGAGTATCTACTACATACTGGAAAGGGAAGGCCTGATCAAAGGGAAGATAGGCAGCCTTTGTTTTATTCATACCGTAGTTGAACTCATTATCTCTGTAAGAAGGGCAGGCCTGAGCACAGGCATCGCAGCCAACACACTTATCATTCACATACCGTGGTTTTACTTTTATGGTAACATCAAAATTCCCCTCCTCACCCTTTATATCCTCTACTTCAGCAAGAGTAAATAGCTTAATCCGATCGTTGTTCCTTATCCTTTTGAATTGTATTTCGAGACCACAGGTCGGAGGGCAGAGCTTCCAGAAATACTTATTGAGCTGTGCAACCCTGCCGCCGAGATAGGGGTTCCTCTCAACTATGAAGGCATTGTATCCTGCTTCCGCTATCTCAATAGCAGTGGTGAGTCCACTCATCCCACCGCCTATAACGAGTACACCTTTTTGCTCAGACATTTGATCCTCCAATCTAAGACTCTATCAAATTGTGATTGTCACCCTGAGTGAAGTGAATAATCTTATCCCTGTGAGATCCTTGAGGCATTTGCCCTCAGGATAACTCCTTTGGAGTCAGATTCTTCACGGAGTCTACCTGAGCTGAAAAACAAGATTCTTCGCTCCGCTCAGAATGACAAGCGAAGGGTTCAGAATGACAACAGGGAAATTTTATGCAGGGGCGTATCACAATACGTCCCTGCATATTACTCAACTAAGAGAATAACTGGACATAGGGAACCTTCTTGAATTCCCACTGTCCTGTTTCAGCGTTGTACCTAGAGTTCGTGAAGCACTTCCAGTCTTTATCGTCGATCTTCGGGAAGTCTGCCCTGTAGTAGTAACCGGGGTATCTCGATTCCTGTCTAAAGAGTATATGCCTTGCATGTGTTTCAGCGGCCCAGACCCTGTGGTAATTTTCCCAGCATCTCAAAAGCTCATGGAGATTGGCAGCTGCAAGTCTTGCGCCATCTTCTTCCAGCACCTTAAGTTTCTTAAGACCTTCCTCAATCATGGTCTTACTCGTCACATACCATGTTGCGATGCCGCCGACGTACTCGTCCATAATCTTCATAAGCCTCTTCTGGTACATGTCGGGTTTTATGTAGTGAGGGCTGATGTTCCTCGGGTCATTGGGCGAGAATGTTCCTGAAGTTGTATAGTTCTTATATTTTTCGTAAATTTCATAAGGCAGATACATCTCGGCAACGAGTTCGTCAACCTTATTCTTGAGTGCAGGCTTGTAGTTAGTATTGTCGAGGATGAAGGCAATAGCATTTTTTCCTGCTATTCTACCCTCTGCGTGGGAACCTGATGAGAATTTGTGACCTGAGGCACCGACAACATCACCTGCCATGAAAAGACCATTTACAGTTGACATCCTGTTATAACCCCATGACCACTCCTTCGGTGCGCCCTGTATATCACCAGGGCCACTAACCCAGAAACCAGCACAACCTGCATGGGAACCAAGGAGGTATGGCTCTGATGGTAGCAATTCAGATGGCTCCTTATCAGGCTCGATATCAGATGCTGCCCACATGCCTGCCTGGGCGATGGTCATGTCAAGAAAGTCCTCCCATGCCTCTGCCTCTAAGTGTTTGAGTTTCTTTGCGCCCACCTTATCACCCAGCTTTTCTTTAAAGCCCTTGCCCATCGCATCCATTGCAGTATGGGTCTGCATCTTTATCGGACCTTCACCTAACCTCATGGAGATCATAGACACATGGTTTCTCAGACAGGTTCCCATGGCCTTGCCGTATCCAGGATAGTCTCTCTCAACAGCATCTCCATACTTCTCTGCAGGGTCTTCGCCCATTGCATTAAGTGCCTTTGCCTTGAAGAAAAGGAACCAGGCACCAACAGGTCCATAACCATCCTTGAATCTCATGGGCACAAACCTGTTCTCCATAAGGGTCATTTCTGCACCTGCCTGCAGACCGAAATAATAGCCTGACCCAGAATTCCATACAGGGAACCAAGCCCTTCCCATACCCTCACCGCTGGAGCGTGGCCTGAAGACATTGACAGCGCCTCCCATAGAGTCGAGGATAGCCTTTGCCTTAAATACATAAACCTTATTTTCCCTGACGCTGAATCCTACTGCGCCTGCAATTCTGTTTGGGGTATTGGCATCCATTAATGGCTTTATTATAAAGACTCTCTCGAAGTGGTTCTGGTCAACACCTGTTGCCTTCTTGTTATACTCAAGAGCTTTCTTTGCGGCCTCAGCAACAATCGCCTTGTAGGATTCACCGTTGATCATTACCTGCCACTTACCAGATCTGACAACGAGCTTTTCCCTTTCTGCATTATCCGCTATATTTTTTAAAAACGGTTTTCCTGCATCTTTTGCCTGATGACCATCAAGGGAGAATCCATCATCACCCTTCTTCCATATAGGGAGTCCCCATTCTTCAAAAAGATGGACTGAATTGTCAACATGCCTTCCGAGGTCAAAGACAAGGTCTTCCCTTATGATGCCCATAAGGTCTGTCCTTACATACTTCACATAGTCTTCAACCTTATTACCACCCATATAGGTGTTTATGGCAGACAGGCCCTGTGCGACTGCACCACTACGGTCTGTTGCTGCCTTGTCAACCATTGTTACCCTCAGGCCCTTTGGTGTTGCCCATCTAACTGCTTCATAGACGGCTCCGCATGCAGCCATGCCACCACCTAAGATCAAAAAGTCGGTCTCGTGTTCTATGACCTCAGGTCTCTCACAATATGAAAATGTACAAGTTTCTTTTTCCATTTTATCACCTCCTTAAACTACTCTTTTCTGGCTTCGTAGTTATAATAGCCAGGTTGTTTTATTCTGGAATAATCCGGCTCCGGCTGACCTGCATAAGGGTCAATAGACCCCTCAGGAGTAGTCCTAATGGGGAACTTGAACCTCTTGATAGTGCCGTTCCTGAATTGGATTGTCCACATAACAGAGTCTGTTCCCCTTAAAGGGATAACACTCGCTCCCATGGGGACATAATCAGCATAGCCCCTTATCTCAACCGCTTGCACGGGACATATCTTTACACAATTGTAACACTCCCAACACTGGTCAGGCTCCTGGTTGTATGCCTTCATCTTCTCCCTATCGAGCGCCATAAGATCATGGGGACATATATACTGACAGGCAGTCTTGTCCTGTGCCTTGCAACCATCACACTTCTCTGTAATTACAAAACTCGGCATTGTTTACACCTCCTTTCGATTATTTCTTTTTTGTCTGTAATTTTATAAATTCATCCATTACATTAAGATTTTTCTTTTTAACTACAAGGTCGAATATCCGATCCTTTATATCTTTAGGCAGTAGCTCGATACTCTTTGTTGTAGCACTGTCGAACTTTGCCATAGGAAATAATTTCAGGATCTCATCCTTCTGTTTTTCCGTATTTGGTACTGCTAATACCTTCAGCCCTGCTAACATCTCTTTGGCCATACCATCAAGTTTTGCCTTCTGGAGTTTTTTAAGCCTATCTTCATTTATCCATATATTTATAGGGTATGTCTCAGCCATATTCTTTCCTCCTATTTCAATAGCTTGACCTGAATTTATTTCAGGGGTTCGATTGTAAAAACCGGATTCCTCTTTTTCAGATATTCTTCGGTTACAAAGGGGGAGCCATTGCCGTATTTCTTGGCACATTCCATAATAAGGTCGAATACCTCCGGCCTAAAGATGAGCCTGGGTGGCTTCACTCCATCCTGTATTATACTCCTTATAAGTGTTCCACTGAAAGACTGCTTCTTATCCTTGTGCCCGCAAAGGCCAGAATAGGTAACTTCAGCGCAGACAGGGCAGTACCACCAATCAAGGTTGAAAATAGGTTTTATTCTAAGGGAACCCCGAGAGATCTTATTGAAGATCCTGTGTGCATCATAGGGGTCATAATAGCTTCCTACACCTGCATGGTCACGGCCAAACATATGGTGCGTACAGCCGAGATTTGTTCTGAGTACCGCATGAAAAACTGCTTCCCTCGGTCCTGCATAGCGCATATCCCAGAGTGTGCAGGAGGTCAGATGTGTATCCTGTCTGAAATAACCTGCCTTACTAAGTACATCGTGGCATAAGATGATAGCCTCATCAATATAATCACCTGTCCTCTTCTCACCTATTATGCAGTTTACAAGTACACCGCCGAGGGATCTTTCTACAGGCAATGAACCATAGGCACCGAGCCATGCACCCTTCATAAGCCATTCGTGACCTGTATGGGGGACATTCCTGGTCTGATGGGCAATGATCATTTCCCATTCTTTTTCCTTGAACCTTTCTCTCATTTGTCTCGGTGTGAGCCAGAAATCTGTGAATGGCGGGTTTATCTTCGGCGGGTTAAGGAGGGTAATCTTACCACCGAGGAACTGATCTTTATAATTATAAGTTCTCTTTACACCAGGATGCTTGTCTTCGGTAGTACCATAAACCAACATAGCCAGTTCTTTCTTATCATATGTAAAAACATCTGTTATGTCGAAGATGGCGAGTGGATTATCCTGGTAGGTAAGGATGACTTCATCGTACTGTTTTATACCTTTCTCATTCAGTTCATCCTCAGATATATCAAATACTATTGGGATGCTCCAGACTGTTTTCCCATCTGCCAGAGTCATATTCTTGCATACAGATTCGACATCTGCCTTTGACATAAAACCTTCGAGGGGTGTAAAAAATCCATATGCAATGTCTATGACCTCTGTTGCTATCTGAAGACGGACAGATAATTCCTTGACCTTTGCTGCCTTCATCTCTTCAAGCCTCTTGATTGCCGAAGCCTTGGGGATTATCTTCTCTACTATTTCCTTACCACCATGACCGATAAACTCCATTTCGTCCTCCTTCAAATTTTAATATAGGTCTTATAAGACCTATATGGCCTATTTTGCTATCGCTGCACAGACCTTGCTGAATATCTCTTCTATGCTGCCTGTTCCGCTGATAGATTTAAGCATCCCTTTCTTTTTATAATAGTCGATAAGAGGTAATGTCTGGGATTCATAGACATCAAGTCTCTTCCTTATAGTTTCCTCTTTATCGTCGTCCCTCTGGAATAATTCACTCCCGCATTTGTCACATATCCCGTTTTTCTTTGGGGGAGAATAGTAGACATTATACATCTGCTGACAATTATTACAGGTTCTTCTTCCTGTAAGTCTCTTCAAGAGATCCTCCTTTGGTACATCAACGCTTAAAGCAAGATCAAGGGGCATGCCAAGGTCATTTAACATCCTGTCAAGCGTCTCTGCCTGTGCTGTATTTCTTGGGAAACCGTCTAGGATGTAGCCTTTTTTCGTATCATTCTGACCAAGCCTCTCCTCGATAAGTCCAATAACTACCTTATCTGGGACAAGTTCTCCCTTGTCCATATACGACTTTGCCTCTTTCCCGAGAGATGTACCATCTGAGACAGCCTTTCTCAGGATGTCGCCAGTTGATATCTGGGGGATTCCGTATTTTTCTATCAGCTTTTTGGCCTGGGTTCCTTTTCCTGCACCCGGTGCACCGAGTAATACAAGTCTCATTAAACCCCTCGTTCCCTTAAAAGATTATAGGCTGTTATAAAGCCATATATGCTAAACTAAGAATTATATTTATAGTCAAGACAAAAATTTAAATTGTTATATAATATTTTCTTATATTCCCTTTAAGAATTGATAGGCCTTATTTAATGCCATTCCACGATGGCTGATGGCATCTTTTTCGTCTTCATCCATTTCAGAAAATGTTTTTGTGTACCCTTCGGGATAAAATACAGGATCGTATCCGAAACCACCACAACCTTTTGACTCTGTTCCAATCCTTCCTTCGATATATCCATGAAATGTGTTTGTTTTGCCGTCAGGTAATACGAGAACTACCGAACAGACAAATCTTGCTTTTCTTTTATCGCCGGCATAAGAATACATTTCATAAAGTAGTTTTTCAATATTCCTTTTATCATCTGTATCTTCACCTGCATATCTTGCAGAATGTACTCCCGGAGCCCTGTTAAGGGCATATACTTCAAGCCCTGAGTCATCAGCGAGTGCGGTCATGTCTGTGTATTTCGCAACAGACAGTGCTTTTTTAATAGCATTTTCCTCGAATGTTTCTCCATCTTCAATAATATCCGGACATTCAGGGAAGTCATTAAGTGTGAATATCTTTATATGAAACAATTCAGCACCTCTTGATTGATCCTGTCTGCATTCTTTCTCGAAAATCCTTTTTATCTCTTCTATCTTCTTTTTATTTTTAGAAGCAATAACGATATTCACTTAAATATTAAAGTTAGACTTGTTTTTAATACATTATTTTTGATATAAATGTCCAATAAGAAATTTAAATCTACAGTTTTAGTTTACAAATAGGTACTTTATAATTTATAATTATTACTTAAATAAAGTGAAAAAGAAATCTCCTTTTAAAACAGTATTTGAGAAAGGCCTATATTCCCTTACAGGGAAACTTCTTCTTACGATAGGCTCCCTTATGATAATAGGAAGTATTCTCTTCTGGTATCAATTGATGAAATATCAGGAAAAGGAGCTTGTGGGAGATGCCGTAAAGTATGGGAACTCTTTTAATGAATTGGTAAATAAGAGTACAAGATATGGGATGCTTACTTTCCAGAAAGTCTTGGTGCAGGAGACAATTGATGCTATAAGCTTGGCTGAAGGTGTCCTCAGAGTTAGGATATTTGATAATAAAGGTAAGATCAACTATTCCTCGAGAAAGGAAGAGATTGGAACCTTAATGGATAAAAACTCACCGATGTGCAAGTCCTGCCACTATAATCTTGATAAACCTACTGCTACATTAGTGAGAGAGAAGAGATGGACTATTACTAGGGAAAAGGAAGGTAACAGGATCCTCAATATTATAGAACCCATTTATAATGAACCTTCCTGTTATACATCAGCCTGTCATGCCCATCCTAAAGGACAGAAGGTCCTCGGGATTATCGAATCAGACCTTTCCCTTGCCCTTCTTGATAAGGCTGAAAGAAGGCAGGGGGTTGCCATAACTGTCTATGTTATTAGTTTTATCTTTGCCATTTCATTAGTCCTTTGCATTATTTTGTGGAAACTTGTGACTAAGCCTGTTGCAACACTTGTAGAGGGGATGGAAAGGGTTGGTAGCGGTGATCTTGATTATAATGTTGGGATAAATACAAAGGATGAGATAGGCTTGCTGGCAAAGGCATTCAATTCCATGACAATAGATCTCAAAACAGCTCGAGAGAGAATGGTGGACTGGACAAAGACCCTCGAATCAGAGGTGGATAAAAAGACAGAAGAGATCCGTAGAACTCAGGGGCAATTGATACATACAGAGAAACTTGCCTCGCTCGGAAGGATGGCAGCAGGGGTTGCCCATGAGATAAACAGCCCCCTTACAGGGATAGTTACATTTGCACACCTTATGTTAAAGCGCGTACCTGATGAAAGCCAGGAAAAGGAAGATCTCGAGGTGATTATTGAACAGGCAGATAGATGTTCAAAGATTATCAAAGGTCTTTTAGGATTTGCAAGGGCGACAACTGTTGAGAAAGGGCTCACAGATATAAATGAGGTTTTGACACGTTCTATCCAGATGGTCAGCAGTAAAGTTGACTTCCATAATATAAAGTTTGATATAAATATGGACGATAAACTCCCTCAGGCGATTGCAGATTCATTCCAGCTCCAACAGGTCTTTTTAAATATGCTTGTTAACGCAGCTGACGCAATGGATGGAAAGGGTACAATTGCCATTTCTACAAGGAAGGTCTTTGAGGATGAGAGATCATTCGTCGAAATCGAATTCACAGACACAGGTCCAGGTATATCAAATGAGAATATGGGTAAGGTCTTTGAACCTTTTTTTAGTACAAAGCCCGTAGGAAAAGGAACAGGTCTTGGACTGGCTGTGAGTCATGGCATTGTACAGGAACATAAAGGTAAAATATTTGTGAAAAGTGAACCGAGCCACGGTGCAAGCTTCTTCGTGAGACTTCCATTATGATTGAAAAACCCACGATCCTTGTAATAGACGATGAAGAGATTGTGAGGGTTAGCTGTATAAGGACACTTCAACCTGAAGGCTATAATGTAAAGGTAGTTAAGAGTGGTATTGAGGGTTTGAAGATGATTGAGAAGGAGAACTTCGACCTCGTTCTGACAGATCTAAAAATGCCTGATATGGATGGGATAGAGGTATTAAAGAAGGTGAAGGAAGGATGGCCTGATACAGAGATTGTAGTTATAACAGGATACGGGACAGTAAGCTCTGCTGTCCAGGCGATGAAATTCGGATCCTTTGATTATTTAGAGAAACCCTTTACACCTGACCAGCTTCTACTTGTGGTATCGAGAGCCCTTGAGAAAAAGAGACTTATCATCGAAAACCTTCAATCAAGACAAGAATCTATCTCTTTATACAGGCTTGAAAATATTGTGGGGACATCAAAGGAGATGCAGAAGGTATTTCAGATGATCGCGACTGTGGCACCTACGATAACTACAGTGCTCCTGACAGGAGAAAGTGGAACTGGTAAAGAGCTTGTCGCAAGAGCAATCCATTATAATAGTCCAAGGAAGGAGCAGCCCTTTGTAGTTGTCGATTGCGGTACGATTCCAAATAACCTTATAGAGTCTGAACTTTTCGGTTATATAAAGGGGGCATTCACGGGTGCAATAGCGAGTAAAAAGGGACTTCTCGAGCTTTCAGATGGAGGTACGATCTTTTTTGATGAAATAGGTAATCTCGATCTTTCTACACAGGTAACACTACTGAGGGTGATTCAGGAGAAGGAATTCAGACCTATTGGAGGAAGAGAGTCAATAAAGGTAGATGTTAGAGTGATTACGGCAGCAAATAAGAACTTAGAGTATATGATAAAGGAAGGCTCATTCAGAGAGGACCTCTTCTACCGCCTTAATATATTCCCGATTCTTCTGCCAACACTCAGAGAGAGGAAAGAGGACATCCCTTTACTCAGCGATCACTTTCTTAAGAAATATAGCGAATATCTTGGTAAAGAAGTAAACCATATATCAGCTGATGCTATGAAGATACTCATTTCACATGACTGGCCAGGAAATGTAAGAGAATTAGAGAATACAATCCATAGAGCTACATTACTCTGTATGGGAAAAACTATAAGGCCTGAACACCTTACCCTCCTCGAATCGAAATCACAAAATGAAGTACCTAAAACGAGTGAGGAACTAAAAGAAAGGAAAAAGGATATTCGCTCAAAGTCCATAGAAGAGATAGAAAAGGCTTTTATTTTCGAAGCCCTCAAAAAAAATAACTGGAACATAACGAAAGCTTCAGTCGCTGTAGGTATGCAGAGAAGTAATTTCCATGCCTTAATGAAGAAATATGATATCACGAAGGAATTAGAGTAATGTATTTAAAAAATATACATGCTTTATTCTTGAATTGCTTAATCTTTTTTTATCTATATGTATTTTTAAAATATACACCTCTAATCCCTTCATTACCTTCGCCTTTGCTAACCGATTGATAAATATGAATCTTCAATAGTGGTATGTTATTTGCAATTATTTAGATTAGAATCTTAAGATGGAGGGTAAAATGGAGAAGGGCAGAATCCTTGTATTAGATGATGATCCTGTAGTTAATCTGAGCTGCAGGAGGATTTTAGGTGCCGAGGGATACCATATTTCTACGGTTGAAAGGGGAGAGGATGCACTCAGGAAAATGGAAAAGGAGTCCTTTGACCTCTTGATCTCTGATATCAGACTCCCTGATATCAGTGGTATGACTGTTCTTAAAGAAACAAGGGTTATACATCCTGAGGTAGACGTCGTGATAATTACTGGTTATCCAACAGTTGAGGATGCGAAGGAGTCTATAAGACTTGGTGCCTTTGAATATATTGAAAAACCCTTTACACCTGACTTCATGCTCAATGTGGCAAAAAAGCTATTCGACAAAAGGGGCTGGATACTGAGAAAGGACTTCATTGATCAGTTCAGGAACTATATAGTGAGTCTCAGGGATACGGATAATCCTGTAATCTACTATAAAGAGGGCACCTGGGCAAGGCCTGTTAAAGAAGGACTGTGGGAAGTTGGATGTGATATGAGATACTGGCTTCTTTCAGGACAACTGCTCTTCATAGATTTTCCTGAAGGACTGAATACCATTGTAGCGGGGGAACCCTTTGCAAGAGTACTTAGTAGTACAGGTGAAACACATGAGTTGATATCTCCGATGACAGGTGTGATCAAGGAAATAAACAGTCAGGCAAATACGGTTATGACATCCCTTGTTCCGGAACACTTGGGTGAAGGTTGGCTTCTCTGGCTGGTGAGGGTGGTTGAGGCAAAATAATATTTGTAACTAAAGGAGCTGCATTTTAAATGAAAGAAGAAAATATTTTGTCATTCCCACGAAAGTGGGAATCCAGTAAAATACAAAATTTCTGGATTCCTGCTTCCGCAGGAATGACAACTTACATTTTAATCCTTTTCCCTGACTACTTATTACTAACTATTAAACTACATTATTCAAAGGGGGAGAATTAATGTCAGATAATCTTAATATCCTTGTTGTTGACGATGAACCTGTAATCTTAAAGAGCTGTGAAAGGATACTCAGTGATGAGGGTTATAAAGTTGAGAGCGCTCATGGAGGGCGGGAGGCCATAATCAAGATGGAGCAGAGGGACTATGACCTCGTTTTAACAGACCTCAAGATGCCTGAAGTTGATGGTATCACCCTTATAAGATGGATAAGAAAGTCAAGACCTGATATAGGAATTGTTGTTATTACTGGTTACCCTTCGCAAGAAACTGTCAAGGATGCCCTTGAACTGGGAATCATAGATTACGTGCCTAAACCGTTCACTCCCGCTGTCTTAACAGATGTAATCAAGAGAGCAGAAGAGTGGATGGGAAAACGCATCCCTATCAAAGAGAAACTAGAAGAGGCGTTTCCACCTTCTATGATGACAGAACTGGACAGGGTTATAAATAAATATAAGGATAAACCTGGAAGTGCGATACCGGTACTCCAACGTGCCCAGGAGATAGTCGGGTATTTACCATCACAGATACAGAAAAGGATTGCAAAGGGTCTGGTCATACCTCCTGCTGAAATACACAGCATTGTTTCTTTCTATTCCTTTTTTACCATGAAACCGAGGGGGGATCATACCATAAGGGTCTGTCTCGGTACTGCCTGTTATGTGAAGGGGGTTGAAACAGTGCTTAGCAAGATTAAAGAGGTATTGAAAATAGGGGTAGGTGAGACAACGGAGGACAAAAAATTTTCTCTCGAGACCGTTCGCTGTCTCGGTACTTGCGGCCTTGCACCAGTTATGGTCATAGACAATGAAACACATGGTGCGCTCAATCAGAGGAAGGCAGTCGAGGTTCTTAACAGGTATACAGCATTAAACATAAAGGAGACAGAGAGGGAAGACACAGAAACGCAGGAGGAACAATAATATGCAGAGGCTGAAAATAGAGGATCTTCAGAGGATTAAAGAGAAACATAGGGCAGAATTTACCCTGAGGGAAGGCGGTTACAGGGCAAAGGTGACAGTCCATATGGGGACATGCGGTATTGCTGCTGGTGCAAGGACTGTTATGACAACCCTGATAGACGAGATAGCAAAGGCTGGATTAGAAGATGTGATTATTACTACTTCTGGCTGTGCCGGACTCTGTGCCCGTGAACCGATGGCAACTGTCGAAATTATGGGGTATCCGCCTGTCAAGTATTGTGACCTGAACTCTGAAAAGATTAAAGAAATATTTAAAAACCATGTTATAGATGGAAAACCTGTAGAAAGATATGCGCTGGTTGTTGGAAGTGAAACGACTTATTAATACAAAGGCAGTAATTATTTTTATATCGTCATTGCGAGCGATAGCGAATCAATCTCAGAACGAGGGGATTGCTTCGGGACTAAAGTCCCTCGCAATGACACTGCATTTAGTGCGTTTGTAATAATTGAGATTAGGAGGAGATAGATGGCAAGGGTTCGTGCAGAAGTGATGCTCTGTTCCGGAACAGGTTGTGTTGCAAGTGGAACAATGAAGATTAAATCTGCCCTGGATGAAGAATTGAAGAAACGGGGGCTTGAAAAGGAAATAAAAGTAGTCCTCACAGGCTGTAACGGGTATTGTGCCCAGGGACCTGTCATGTCTGTTCATCCAGATGATATTTTTTATCAGGCATTAACAGTTGATGAGATACCGAAGCTTGTAGAGGAACATTTCCTTAAAGGGAGGCCCTATCAGAAGTTGATGTTCAAAGAGCCTGAGAAGAAACTTGCTATACCTTCGATGAAGGATATACCTTTCTTCAAATACCAGGTTTTAAGGGTTTTGAGGAATAAGGGATTGATCGATCCTGAAAGAATAGAGGAATATATTGCACGAGATGGATATCAGGGGGCTGCAAAGGCACTAATAGAGATGACATCTGGGGAAATAATAAAGGTTGTGAAGGATTCAGGGTTAAGGGGAAGGGGAGGCGCAGGTTTCCCAACAGGTCTTAAGTGGGAATTTGCATCAAAGGTTCAATCCGATATGAAGTATATGCTCTGTAATGGTGATGAGGGTGACCCCGGCGCATTCATGGACAGGTCTATCATGGAGGCAGATCCTCATGCAATTATCGAGGGGATGATCATAGGAGCAAAGGCGATAGGCGCACATCAGGGTTATATCTATGTACGGGCAGAGTATCCCTTAGCTGTGAAGAGGCTCCAGATCTCAATTGATCAATGCTATGAATCTGGGCTACTCGGGAAAAACATCCTCAACAGCGGTTTTAATTTTGACCTTGAGATATATCAGGGCGCAGGTGCATTCGTATGCGGAGAGGAGACTGCACTTATGCGTTCTATTGAGGGTAAAAGGGGAATGCCGAGGCCGAGACCGCCATTCCCTGCACAAAAGGGACTCTGGGATAAACCATCAGTGCTTAACAATGTCGAAACTCTGGCGCAGGTATCCCTTATTGTTCTTAATGGTGCTGACTGGTACAGAAGTCTCGGGACTGAAAAAAGCCCTGGGACAAAGGTATTTGCACTGACAGGTGCTATAAATAATATAGGGCTTATAGAGGTACCAATGGGTATCCCTTTGAAAACGATCATATACGATATAGGCGGAGGGATGAAGAAAGGGAGAAAATTCAAGGCCGTTCAGATGGGAGGTCCTTCAGGAGGCTGTTTGCCTGAAGATCTGCTTGATATACCTGTTACTTATGAAGACATCGTGAAGAGTGGTGCCATAATGGGCTCTGGGGGCATGGTTGTGATGGACGATAATAACTGCATGGTTAGTACTGCTAAATTTTTCCTCGACTTCACCGCTGATGAATCCTGCGGTAAGTGTACACCCTGCAGAGTCGGTACAAAAATACTTCTTGATATACTTACGGATATCACAGAAGGTCGAGGAAAAGAAGGAGATATAGAAACACTGATTGATCTCGGGAAGGATATAATCTCCTCTTCACTCTGCGGCCTCGGACAGACAGCCCCCAATCCGATTCTTACTACAATAAGATACTTCAGGGATGAATATGAAACCCATATCAAAGAGAAATGGTGCGTTGCAGGCGTATGTCGAGACCTCTGCACATTTCTTATTGATGAAGAACTATGTAATGGATGCGGTGCCTGTTTGAGGGCATGTCCTGCAAAGGCTATTATTGGAGAGAAGAAAAAGCCGCACAGGATTATACAGGATCTCTGTGTACAGTGCAGGACATGTTACGAAACCTGCAGGTTCAGTTCTATAAAGATATTATCTCACTAGTTCCATAAGTAATTGCACCACTTTGGGTAAAATACCTATAGGAGGGA
>CAKKSD010000054.1 GCA_919902995.1 Thermodesulfovibrionia bacterium | reverse complement strand
ACCATTGAAAAGTCTGAAAACGCTATGACTTTTGAATTTGATTCACAACTATACATCAACAAGAAGGCACTTGAATACATTGCTCAACAATACAACGAGGAGAGAGGTAAATTTGGCAGTCTCAAAACTGTTTCCGAACGGATTATTTATCTCGCAGAGCATGGCAACAACCTCGGAATTGCACTGCAACCGATTCTTGACGAACTGAGA
The DNA here is from genome assembly GCA_919902995.1 of Thermodesulfovibrionia bacterium. Taxonomy (GTDB): domain Bacteria; phylum Nitrospirota; class Thermodesulfovibrionia; order JACRGW01; family JACRGW01; genus JACRGW01. The sequence goes on along the minus strand of CAKKSD010000054.1, from coordinate 5,057 downwards.
GATTTTTTCGAGCTTGATTCCGGAATCATTGGTAACAATGCCTATCCTCAAGTTGCTAAGGGTTTATTTGCGAGGATCACGAACTCCTGTTATTTTGCTCTCTTCGATAAATCCGATGAGGCACTCGTAAATGATTATGAAATGATCCTGCAACTGCTTGCTCAGGGAGACAATATCCTTGCCGAAGCATTCAATAGACTGATTGAAGATTTTATCCATAAGAACCCAGAAAGCTTCGAGAGGGGGATCGCAGATGAATGGGATGACAAAGATGTCCCAGAGAAACTCGTATTCAAGAGCCCCATTCCATTGAACAGTGAGCAGCTACAGATAGTCTCAGCATTAAGGAAGAAGGGTTGCAAATATATAACTGTTGAAGGTCCACCCGGCACTGGTAAAAGTCATACCATTACGGCAATAGCCTTTAATGCAATTTTGGACAACCAAAGTGTTTTAATTTTATCAGACAAAAAAGAAGCTCTCGATGTCGTTGAGGATAAAATAACGGAGGCTATGAACAAAGTTAGAATCGACAAGAACTTCCAGAACCCCATTCTACGCCTTGGCAAAACTGGAAGCACCTATAGCCAGATTTTGTCTAATGCCGCAATGAACGACATAAAATTTCATCATAGGGCCGTCAAGAAAGAGTATGAAGCACTTGAGAGCAACATTGAAAAGCTTTCCAATACTCTCAAGGACGAGCTTGAAAATGAGATAGCTCGTTGTGGAGATATAGATTTACGTGAAGTCTACGAAATGATCGCACTCGAGATAGAGTACGAAAGACAAGATTGGCCAGTAAACCCTACAGAAGCACTTAACAACCCTGATGCAGCACATGAACTTGAAGAATTCCGGAAGATATTCCTCGGCTTAAAGGAGATTTTGAACAATAGTGGAGTTAAGGAACTCCTCAAGCTATTAAGACTCAACCTAAACACGCTAAAGGATCTGAATGGACTGCTTCAAACTTCTGATTTAGCCAAGTGGATTTCGGAAATTATTAAATTTCTTAAAGAGAGATATGGTTCTCGAATCGAGATTGTCACTACATTTGAGTCATTTACCGACGCAGACTTAAAAAAGCTGTCATCGTACATCAATGAATACGATAAGGTTTCCGGGTTATTTGCTTCAATATTCAAACGGGAAAAGATTAAGCAACTGAACAGCAACTTCAAACATACATTTCCATTCTGCCAAATACAAGATCCGAGGAAATGTTTAAGAGAGATCAAGGAGATTCACGAGATTTTCTATTTCTCAACGACCAACCTGAAAAAGCAGCTAAAGATTGATTTGCCGTCTGGTTTCGATTTCACGCACACGATCTATTCGGTTCTGAAGTATTCAAGCATTCAAACTGCGCTTGAGACCTTTATGCACATCTCGGAAGACTTAAAATATCTTAGTGATAGGCTTTCCAGTTACGAGCAGACGTTTAAGAAGATTGGATTTGAACCATCATTATTTCAGACCTATTTTGAGAATGGCCTTACACGAATGGGAGACCACGATTTTAACCGCCTTCTCCGTTATTTAAGCCTTAAACAGAAAACAATAAAGCAATTTTCTGGCTTGCCAGTAGTGAACTACACTACTCTGAAAAAAACTATTGAAGAACTCGTTACCGTCCAAATGACATATATCATGGATGGACGAGTGATAGATTTTTTTGAGGGCAACCGGGCCGATGCTCAGGCACTCAGGGAGGTTATCAAGAAGAAAGTGAAGTTTCCTCAGGATAAATTTCAGAAACTGAAAGAAGCTTTCCCCTGTATCCTTTCTGGGATCAGAGACTATGCCGAGTACATACCACTAGACCCCGAAGCATTCGATTTACTGATTATAGATGAAGCTTCACAGGTCAGCATTGCACAGGCATTTCCTGCACTTCTAAGGGCAAAGAAAGTCCTTATTCTCGGAGACATGAAACAGTTCAGTAATGTTAAGGCATCCCAAGCCCGAACAGATACGAATACAGAGTATCTCAACAGGCTTCGAGATTTGTTCAAGAAGACCATCTCCGACTCGTCTGATAAACTTGTCAGGCTTGAAAAGTTTGATATTAAGACATCGATTCTTGACTTCTTCAAATTCACAAGCAACTACAGCACTCAATTAATGAAATACTTCAGAGGATACAAAGAAATAATCTCATATTCCAATAAGTACTTCTATCAGCACAAACTTCAAGTTATGAAAATCAGGGGCAAACCAATTGATGAGGTCCTTCGCTTTTCTATTATTAACCATGATGGTAAAACGGAGCCAATCCAGAACACTAATAATATAGAGATCGAATTCATCATTAAGGAGATGCAGGCCCTCAAAGCTAACAGTTGCAAGAATAGTATTGGGATTATAACCCCTCATACAAATCAACAAAAGCTTTTTATGGAGAAGATTAGCACACTGCCGGATAAGGATTATTTCTTTGACGAAATGCGCCTTAAAATCATGACCTTTGATACGTGCCAGGGTGAAGAGCGGGACATTATTTACTATTCGATGGTGGCCAACGAAGTTGAGGACAAACTATGGGGTGTATTCATAAAAGACCTTAACAGCATAGATATTGAAGAAGATGGCAAAATCAAGGCACAGAGATTGAATGTCGGTCTTAGCCGCGCACGCGAACGTATGCATTTTGTCCTCAGCAAACCACTTGACAAGTTTACTGGATCAATTGGCGAGGCACTGAGACATTATTATCAAGTGCTGCAGGAGGCAAAACTAGAAAAATCAGCTACAGTGGTTGATCCAAATTCACCCATGGAAGCTAATGTCTTGAATTGGTTCTATCAGACAACTTTCTGGAATAAAAATAAGAGCAGAATTGAATTTTTCCCGCAGTTTCAACTCGGTAAATACTTGAAACAGCTCGATAGACGATATAATCATCCCCAGTATAAAGTAGACTTTTTGCTTATATACGCTGATGAACTGGGTGAGCAACACAAAATAATTATCGAATATGACGGTTTCTATGAGCATTTCAAAATTATCGATGAAGTTAATGAAATCAACTACTGGAGATATTACTCTGATGACGATATTTACCGGGAGAAGGTTCTCGAAAGCTACGGATACAGATTCCTAAGGATAAACCGTTTCAACATTGGGAAAGATCCGATTCAAACTCTCGACAAACGGATTGCTTCACTAGTAAAGCCAAGGAAAGGCAATCATGAGATAGTGCATACCATTCATGAGACTATAGAAGGGTTGTCTGAAGGAGAAATGAAAGAGTGTCCGAAATGTAAGCAAATCAAGAAGCTTGATGATTTCAAGGACAACAACTTGATTTCGGGCGCAGGGAGAATATGCAAGGATTGCAAGGGCATAAAGAACGCAAGCACAAAAAAGCAAACTAAGGAAAAGACTTCCAGCAATATTATATGTCCGAAGTGCGGAAGTCCGATGGTTCCGCGCACAGGGAGACTTGGGAAATTTTTTGGCTGCTCACGATATCCTTATTGTAGAGGCACACTGCCACGGAGCTAAAAGGATTCATATTGTGCATTCGACCTTGGCAATGAAATGGACTTTATAATCAACTACGACATCAAATACCGCATGGGGCGGGAGAGTGAGGAGGGTAAGTAAAAATCTCCCTGAGCCAGAAAAGGTTTAAAGATAAAAGCATTTTTCTGATATAATAAGCATAATGAATCGAAGGAAAAGTAATGGCTGAATATTCGTTACTACCAAATGCGCCTATAACAGAGGCTCTGATAGACATTCGTATCAAGATAAAAGAGGATTTCGATATAGCGCAATTTCTTTCACTCCATGATGCGATTTCCAGTCAATACCCCGATAAAAAGACACGCCACAAATGGGAAGGGAGGTTTGAATTCAAAAAGGGAGAGACCCCGATTTCTGCCGGTACGGAAAAAATTGATGGGTACATTTTTACCTCTGCTGATGGCAAGCAAATATTTCAAGCTAGAATCGATGGGTTCACGTTTAATAAATTAAAACCCTACGATAAATGGGAGACATTTCGGGATGAAGCTCTCAGATTATGGGAACTCTACAAAGATTTAATTTCTCCAGAAATTATTAGGGTTGCCTTGCGCTTTATCAATAAAATCGATATTCCTCTTTCCTCTCAAGCCGTATTGGATTTTGACGACTATTTAACGGCTGGACCGATTGTGCCAAAAGGCTTGCCTCAAGGTTTGAGCAGTTTTTTGACACGTATGGTTATCAATGATCCTGCAATAGATTCTGCTGCCATAATCACCCAGGCATTTGAACAGATCGTCAATCCTAAGTTTGTGCCTATAATCTTGGATATAGACGTATTCAAGCAGAGGGAAGTTATGAGTGAAGAAGAGGCATGGCAGACGCTTGAAGTATTGCGTCATTTTAAAAATGAAATATTTTTTGCAAGTATAACTGACAAAGCAAAGGAGCTATTCCAATGAGCAACTTAGCTATTCAATGCATAGGTTCTGATTGTCCGCCTTTCTGGATTAAGCCGAGTGGTGAGGCTTTTGATGAAAATTCATCCGGAAAAATTGTGAAAGATATTGACGAAGCCATAAAGCAATTGAAAAAATCTATAACTATTACTTTCGGCCGCCCATTAGATGAAATGCGTGACTCCTTGTTGGAGATATACAAGGGATATTCGCGCATGGACTGGGACGGTTATGGAGCGCATGCTATTACTGAAGACGCATACGAAGAGGCGAAAAAGATAATTGGTTCACTGCCTTCTTCAATCCCGCCGCCTGAGATTGTTGCTGAGCCGACCGGCGACATAGGCTTTGAATGGAGCAGAGGAAAGGGGCAGATTTTTGTTATTAGCGTCAGCGGCAGACATCGAATTACTTATGCGGGAATATTTGCTGGGAATAAGGTTCATGGCTCGGAGTATTTCGAAGAAACACTACCACTAGTGATTAGACAGCATCTCAGGAGATTGTATTCATAAAGAATGAGTTTAACTCAGGTAAATCCCAACGAAAACTTAGCAAGATATATTTTCAGCAGGAATCAATTTAGTCCTACAAAGAAACTTGTAAAATATACTGCTTTTA